>NZ_JAIUDG010000013.1:0-173631 GCF_020179875.1 Paenibacillus sp. alder61 | reverse complement strand
CTTTATGACCCTGGATGAAGCTTATGAGGCACTAGACCAATACATGGACTTTTACAACAACCGAAAAATTCACGGTAACTTAAGAAAAATGTCTCCAGCGAAGTTCTCAATATGGGTGAGGACACTGAAAGACACCTCTGCCTTTCATAGAGCGGTGTAATACGGCAGAATAAGGAGCAATCCTGTGAATTCATAAACATTGTAGGGTAGGACTCCGAAATAAGGGGGCCTCGCCGAATCTGCAGGTATTTAAGGCGATCCCCGAGGGGATTGCGAAAAAAGATGCAAATTTGCAGGCATTTCCAGCGATTTTAGAGAAACGAGCCGGTTTCGTCGAAAATTCCTGCAGATTTGCAGGAATTTTGAAATTTTTGCCCCAAACAAGAAAAAAACATGCACATATGCAGGAATTCTATGTTATCAAGGTTATCTGACGGGGGATAGTTTGTCGCGTGCGCGGGCCCCTCAGGCGAAAAAAAGGCGATGATTTCCCTCTGAAAACGAGAAAATCACTGCCTTTTTTCATTGTGATATCAATCTGGGCGGGCGCGGGCTAGTCGTTCCGCAGCGCATAGATCGGTCTCAGCTTGGCGGCTTTGTTGGCCGGAATCATGCCGAAGACGACGCCGATAAACAAGGAGAAGCCAAAAGCTATGAGCACAACGGCGATCGAAACGTCGGCGCTTAAAGTCGAATAAGTGCTGATCAGAGCGCAAGCGCCGTACCCGATGCCTATGCCGATCAAGCCTCCGAAGCTGCTCAGGGCGGTGGACTCGATCATGAATTGGAGCAGAATGTTCCTTTTTTTCGCCCCGATCGCTTTTCTAACCCCGATTTCCCGCGTCCGCTCGCTGACGGACACCAGCATAATATTCATAATTCCGATTCCGCCGACGAGGAGGGAAATCCCGGCGATCCCGCCGAGCGCCATGGACAGCATCTGGGTGGTCGAGTTCAGCGTATCCATCATTTCCTGGGCGTTGAAAATCGTATAGGCGTTGTCGGCGGATTTGAACTTCTCGTTCAGCCACGCTTCAAGCCGGCTCTGCGTCCGCTCGACCAGGTCGGTCGATTCCGCCTGGACCGTGATCGAACGGATGCCCCGGGTTTGCATAAATCGTTCCGCGGTCGTGATGGGAATCAGAATTTTGTCGTCATTGGACTCGGTCGCGCTGGTGCCGATCGATTCCAACAGCCCGACGACGGTAAAGCTGGATCCGTTCAATTGCAGCGTTTGTCCGACCGGGTTGTCGGTTCCGAAAAAGTCGCCGGCCACCTCGGTGCCGATAAGCGCCACTTTCATGCGATATTCATTATCGATATCGAGAATATATCGACCCGCTTGGACATGAAAATCTTTAACCTCCTCATAGGCGGGAGTAATCCCTTCAATGGTATACGTATCGTTAATCGTTCCCTTTTTTACGGTAGCGGAACCGTTGATGACCGGAGAAACCGCCTTGATCCCCTCAATTTCGCTCAAACTTTTGACCTCCGCGTAGGTTAGGGACGTCGTCGCTCCCCGGCCCATGATATTGACGGTGAGCAGATCGGTTCCGAGCCCTTCCAGCTGTTCGGTAATGGACGAAGTGGTGCCTTGGCCGACGGAGACCAGGGTGATCACGGACGACACGCCTATAATAATACCCAACATCGTCAGAAAAGATCGAACTTTGTTCCCAAGTATGCTTTTCAAGGCCATCTTGATGCTTTGGTACAGGTTCATCCCGCGGCCCCCCGATCCTCGACGATCTCGCCGTCCATGATCCGGATAACCCGCTTGGCTTGCTCTGCGATAGAAAGGTCGTGTGTGATAAGAATGATCGTATGCCCTTTACGGTTTAAATCTTTGATCGTTTCCATCACTTCGGCACCGGTTTTACTGTCGAGCGCGCCTGTAGGCTCGTCAGCCAACAGGATCGGAGGATTCCCGGCGATAGCGCGGGCGATGGCCACGCGCTGCTGTTGACCGCCGGACAGAGCGGAGGGGCGGTTATGCATCCGGTTCTCCAGACCGACCGATCGGAGCGCCGCCTCAACCGCCTTCTTTCTCTCCCGGTGCGGCATGTTCCGGTAAATCAGGGGCAGCTCCACATTTTCATAGGCCGAGAGTTTCGGCAGCAGGTTATATTGCTGAAAAATAAAACCTATTTTTTCATTGCGGATTTGCGCCAATTTGTTATCGGACAATTGACGGACGTCCTGTCCGTCCAACATGTAGCCGCCCGCATCGGCGACATCCAGACAGCCCAGCATATTCATGAGGGTTGATTTTCCGGAGCCGGAAGGTCCGATAATGGCGACAAATTCCCCGTCATGAATGCGAAAGGAGATATTTTGCAAAACGGGTATCCTCTCTCCCGCCATGATATAGCCGTGACTCAGACGATCCACTTCGATTAGCGGCCGGGGCGAACTTATCATTCTCTCCCACCCCCGCCACCACCGCCGCTGCGGGGCATCCCGCTTCCGCCGCCGGGCATACCGCCGCCCATGCCGCCACCTATACCGCCGGGCATTGGAGCGCCTCCGCTTCCGAAACCGCCCATCCCTGCGGGGACGGCTTGCTCATTGGCCGTTGAGCTGCCGGAAGGCCGAACGGTGGGGATAACGACTTCGTCTCCTTCGTTCAAGCCGCTGACGATCTCAATCCGGGTTTCGTTATGCGCTCCAACCTGGACTTCCTTCATCCGGCCATTGGCCGAAGCGCCCGTTTTTCGGGCGGTGGGTGACGCGGAATCCGCCGCCGGTTCGCCGGTTTCCGTCTGCTCCCGCACGTTACCGCCGTCGTTCGAGGAACCGGAAGGCAGGAGGACTATGTATTTTTCGCCCCGTTGTTGAACCGCTTCGATGGGAAGCGTCAGCACATTCTTTTTCTCCTCCAACATCACCGTAGCTTCCGCGGACATGCCGACTCGAACTCCCTCGGTCTTCAGAAGCTTTATCGTAACGTCAAACAGGGAAACCCCGTTGGAGGCGACCCCCTCGTCGGCAATATCCGAAACTTCGCCTTCAAAGGTTTGATCGGGCAGCGCATCGATTTGAACGGCAGCCTTCAGTCCCGGTTTTACTTCGGGGATATCCAGCTCATCCACCTGAATCGCAACGCTGAGGTCCTGATAATTATGGATCGCAAACAATTCGGTTCCGGTCTTAGCTTGCTCCCCGGCCGTGATGTTGACGGTGGTCACGGTTCCGTCAATCGGAGCGGTTAGCGGATCCGGGGCAGCCATATCTTCCCGAATCGAGGCGATTTCCTTTTCCGTGCTTTGAATGTTCAGCTCCTGTTTGGCTATCGACTTTTTAATGGAGGTTAACTCCTCCTCCGTCCCGCCGTCCGCGACTTTTTGTTTGAATTGTTCCTGAAGGTCCTGAAGATCCAACTGCTGCGATTTCAGATTCCTTTGCTGCGATTCGAGATTCTCGGTGAGATCATTCGCTTCAAACGTGAGCAGAACTTGTCCTTTCTTGACGACGTCACCGGCTTCGACCAACACCTGCTTCACTTTGCCTTCGTCCTTGGTCCGCACCGTTTCGCTGTCCGTAGCGATCACCGAGCCGGATCCGGAAACGCTGACGGTAATATCGCCCATGGCCGCCTTGGCCGTGCTTTGGACGGGGGAGGGCGATTCCATGTTTCGATCCGGTAAGTTCAATACGATAATTATAGCGACTGCCGCAAGGGCGGCTGCCGTGAGCCCGATCCATAGCCATCTCTTTGCTCTCATTCCATCACTCCAGCTTTCCTTGATATTAGGCACTCTTCATATTAAGGGGGCAAGTTGAATCTATTCTGAAGTGAGGCTGAAAGAAAACTGAAAATTTCCTGCCGTTTTTTTCAATGTATAAATAAGGATGGCACCAAAACTGAGGATGAAGTACAATGTTATTATCTGGACTTTTTTGGGGCATATGTGAGGGCAGGAAATGGATTCCCAAGCATAGGGATATTTTCTGGCTTTCCGGCCATGCGAATATGCAGTAATTTTTTTGAGGAGGCTTCTTCATGGATCAAAATCCGCAAGACCAGTATCAATACACGACATTCAACAATTACCCGCCCGGCTATCCGCCGCCACCCGCCAAGACGAACGGTAAATCGATCGCATCTCTCGTCATGGGCATCCTGTCCATCGTGATTCCTTATATAGGCTTTCTCCTGGGGATTGTGGCCATTGTATTTGCCAGCTTATCCTTCAAGGAGTTGAAGAGAACCGGGGAACAGGGCAAGGGATTATCCATTGCCGGTCTGGTTTGCGGTATCGTCGGAACCGCTTTGTACGGCATCATTCTCTTGATTTTAGTCTTCGCTCTTATCGCGTTTGCTTCGGTAAGCAGCGGAAATATTTACACGAACTTCTAATGGTCATCCATGTTCCCGGAGACACCGCGGCTATACGCAGCCCCGGTGTTTTTTATTAGTGGCTTTAGTCTGTTGAGCTCGCGAAGCGTGCGAAACAACAAACCGCCTGCTATAGCAAAAAAACACCAGATGGGGTCGTTATCATAGGAGTGTTCAAGTTGCTATGTATAGCGAAAGGTAAGGTGGTTTAATGGCTAATCGAAGTGATATGTCACCTACATAGTGGCGCCTAGAGTACTTCCAAGCTTCCAACTCCAAAAAGATGCAAATCTGCAGGTTTTTATGCCGATTCCCGAGCGTATGCGAAAAAAGATGCAAATCTGCAGGAATTTCCAGCGATTTTAGAGAAACGAGCCGGTTTCGCCAAAAATACCTGCAGATTTGCAGGAATTTTGAAATTTTGGGCCCCTAACAAGAAAAAAACATGCACATATGCAGGAATTCTATATTATCAAGGTTGTCTGAAGGGGACTAGCAATAAACGCACCCTTTAAGGGATAGGCAAAAGCGGCAATTGGCATAGTAGCTTGAACGAAGTGAAAGCTAGCTCTTTTAGACGCGAGCCGGTAATAAAGGCTTATAGCCTAAGAGCAAGCCACCCGTTGGACGGGTGTTTTTTATTTCCAAAGGACCGGCATTCATCTGGTGGTGGAAATACCTTGGGAAGTCTGTGATAATACTAAGCACAGAGTATTTTTGAGCGAAAGAGGGATTCTATTGTCACATACGCAAGCGGATGCCATAAAGGCGGAGGAACAAAACGGGAGGGAGAACCGCGAACGGATCGTTCAGCAGGTCGCCAAGGAACTCTCGCTGTCCCAGAAACAGGTACGCACGACGATTTCGCTATTGGACGAAGGGAACACCATTCCCTTCATCGCCCGTTACCGGAAGGAAATGACCGGGGAGCTGGATGAGAACCAGCTTCGCGAAATTGAGGACCGTACGCAGTATTTGCGCAATCTGGAGGAACGGAAGAAGGAAGTCCTTCGCATTATCGCCGAACAGGGGAAGCTGACGGACGACTTGGCCGCGTCGATCGAGAAAGCGGTCAAGCTCCAGGAAGTGGAGGATTTGTACCGCCCTTACCGGCAGAAACGCAAAACAAGAGCGAGTGTGGCCAAGGAAAAAGGGCTGGAGCCGCTGGCCGAATGGCTGAGGTCCGAGCCCAAGCAGGGGGATGCGCTGGTTGAGGCAAGCCGGTACGTGAACCCCGATTTAGGCGTTCAGACGGCGGAAGAAGCGCTCCAGGGCGCTATGGATATCGTCGCCGAAGCGATAGCCGATGAAGCGGCGATCCGCGCATGGGCCCGCAAATATACGATGGACCATGGGATGATGGTATCGGAGGCCAAATCGCCGGAGGCCGAGTCCGTTTACGAGATGTACTACAATTATCGGGAGCCGGCAAAGAAAATGCCTTCCCACCGCATTCTCGCGATGAACCGCGGAGAACGGGAAGACGTCCTCAAAGTGACGCTTGAAGTGGATGCGGAGCCGATTCATCGCTATATCGCGGGACGCTGGATTAAGGGAAATTCCGCCGTGAGCGGCATCCTTCACAGTGTCGTTGAGGACGCGTACAAGCGGTTGATCGCGCCTTCGATCGAGCGCGAGGTTCGCGGCGCCTTGACGGAGCGGGCCGAACAGCAGGCCATCTCCATCTTCGCCGGGAACCTGCGCAGCCTGCTGCTGCAGCCGCCCGTCCGCGGCAAACGCGTGCTCGGCGTCGATCCGGCCTACCGGACCGGCTGCAAGCTGGCCGTGGTCGACGACACGGGCAAGCTGCTGGAGGTCGCGGTGACGTATCCGACGCCGCCGAACAACAAGAAGCGGGAGGCGGCCGCCAAGTTCAGCGAGCTGATCGACAAGTACGCCGTCTCGCTGATCGTGATCGGCAACGGGACCGCCTCGCGCGAAACGGAGCAGTTCGTCGCCGAGGTCATCGCCGAACGGAAAGACAAAGAGCTGGCCTATTTAATTGTCAATGAGGCCGGTGCCAGCGTTTACTCCGCGTCCAAATTGGCGCAGGAGGAATTCCCCGATCTGGATGTAGCCGAGCGGAGCGCGGTTTCGATTGCCCGGCGCCTGCAGGACCCGCTGGCCGAGCTCGTCAAAATCGAGCCGAAGGCGATCGGGGTCGGACAGTACCAGCATGACGTCTCCCAGAAGCAGTTGGACGAGAGCCTGACCGCCGTTGTGGAATCGGCGGTCAACCATGTCGGGGTCGACGTCAACACGGCTTCGCCGTCTCTGCTCTCGTACGTGTCCGGGGTCAACGCGACGACGGCGAAGAATATCGTCAAGTTCCGCGAGGAGAACGGACGGTTCGTCGACCGGAAGCAGTTGCAAAAGGTGCCGAGACTCGGCGCCAAAACGTATGAGCAGTGCATCGGGTTTCTACGGATCAGCGACGGACGGAACCCGCTGGACAAAACGCCGATCCACCCCGAGTCCTATGACGTGGTGAACCGGTTGTTCGCGGAGTTGGGCGTCGATTTGGGACAAGTCGGCTCCAAAGAGCTGGCCGCCAAACTTGCGGCGGTCGACGCGGAAGCGATGGCGGCCCGGCTGGAAGTGGGGGTTCCCACACTTCGCGACATTCTGGACAGCCTTCAGCGTCCGGGACGCGACCCGCGCGAGGAGCTGCCGCTGCCGATTTTCCGCACCGACGTGCTCAAGATCGAGGACTTAACCCCGGGCATGGAACTGCAGGGGACCGTGCGGAATGTCATCGATTTCGGCGCCTTCGTGGATATCGGTATCAAGAACGACGGCCTGGTGCATATCTCCCAGCTCAGCGAAGGATATGTCAAGCACCCGATGGATGTCGTCTCGGTCGGCGACAATGTGACCGTATGGGTCCTGAATGTCGATTTGAAAAAGGGACGCGTCGGACTTACGATGCGAAATCCCCAAAAATCGGCTTTATAGATGACAGACGAAAAACCGGACAGCACATGCCGTCCGGTTTTTTTGCGGTTGCTATGGTGTGCGCCGTTAGGCGGCTTCCTTTTTATGCTAAATCGAAAGAACTTTCCTGATATGTACACAGGCTATATACGCTAGCGAATTGTTACAGACCGGCGGATTGTTTCAGCCTTTCGGGGTCCCGTACCAGCACGACTTTCTTATCGACGGAAATATATTCGCTGTTTTGTAGGTCGAGCATCACCTTGGTTACCGTCTCCCTTACGGTGCCGGACATATCGGCAATCTGCTGATGGGTCAGCTTTAGCCCGATTTGAATGCCGTCCGTTTTGCGGCGGCCATGCTCCTCCATCAGCCGAAGCAGTGTGCGAACGATTCTCGCTCTGGCGTCCAACAAGGTCAGATCTAGGATTTGCTCATTGGCTTTGCGAAGCCGGGTTAGCGCGGTCTCCAGGATCTTGAGCGTAATCTGCGGGTTTACCTTCAGCATCTCGACGAAATCGCGCCGCTTCAAAATGCACAGTACCGATTTCTCAATCGTGCGGGCGGATGCCGAGCGGACTTGTCCGCTTTCCAGCAGAGCCATCTCTCCGAAGAAGTCGCCCTCACGGAGCACCGCCAAAATAATCTCTCTGTTCTCATCATTTCGGTAGATATGGATGGCTCCCGACTGGATCAGAAACAGTTCCTCGCCATCCTCGTTCTCCAAAAAAAGCGTAGTTCCTTTTTCATATGTCCTAGTCATAAAAAGCGGAACGATTTTTTCCAGATCCGCTTCCTCCAGATGCTCAAAGAAAGGAAAATTACGCAAAAAATGCAGGTTTTTCACAGTTTTCCCTCCTGCTTCTTGCTTTGCTACCAAAGTACCGTTACCGAGACTTTTTTCACATTTTGTGGTTCACACTACAAATTCGCGGTTGTAATCCTGTTAATGTTGTCGATAGGAATAATTCGCCATCGACCAGGCATATTCCTCTATTTTGATCGAACAGGGGTAGAAAGCGATGCAAGAGTTTCATGTCAAATTATTGGAACCTGGAGACATTTTAGGTCGGGCCGTGCTTGGACGCACAGGGCTAACGATTCTGGAAGAGGGGACGGTTCTGACGGAGCAATACATCAAGAGAATCAGACAGTTGGGAGTCGTTTCGGTGGTTGTGAAGAACAGGAAACTGCCGATGCCCGAATCGTCTTTGGCGGAACAGGAGAAGCCGGCTTTAAACCATACCCATTTTTCAGCCAGTACGGGAGTGCCGGTTTCCGATTTTCGCGCCCGCAAGCAAACGCTGGCCGAGTTAATGCAGTTGGCGGAATCCGAGAAAGTTCATGGCCGGATTGCCATTCCTTTCGTAGAGCAGCGGTTCAAGCGGCTTTTTCGCGGTCTGGTGTGCGATATATCTTCCCATCAAAAAATAATGGATCTTCTGACCATGCTTCGTACGTATGACCAAGGATTGTTTAAGCACACGCTGAGTGTGACCGCACTTTCCGTGATGCTTGGCATCTCGCTTCAGTACGATAACGCGAAGTTGCTTGATCTCACTGCAGGATCCCTGCTGTTTGATGTCGGAATGACCCGGGTTCCTCAGTCCATCCTGCGGTGCGTTCGGGAACTGACTTTAGAGGAGCGCGTCATTTTGCAAAATCATACGATTGAAGGATATCGCCTTACGGAAGGGCTGGAAGGAGTGTCGGCGGTTTCGGCCAAGTGCTCGCTGCTTCACCACGAACGCTTCGACGGGTCTGGCTATCCGTTCCATATGAAGGGCGAAGACATTCCGGAGATCGTGCAAATCGTGGCTATTTCGGATGTGTATGACGCCTTGATTTCTCCGCGCCCTTACAGACAAGCCTATAGGGAAAGCGAAGCGGTTGAATTTTTGTTCGGCGCCGGCGACCGGTTTTTCGATGCGGAGCTGGTTAAAGCCTTTTTGAAAAATATTTCGGTGTTTCCGATCTCCACCACCTTGAAGCTGAGCAGCGGACAAGTAGGGGTTGTAGCGGCCCATGCCAGCGGACTTAGTCATCGCCCCTTGCTTCGGATCATCCGGGAGGCCGACGGAACACGGGTAAGTCACCCCTATGAGCTGGATTTAGCCAAAAAAAGAGACGTGGTCGTACTGCATTCATGCGTGGAGTAGGGAGAACCGGGGAGTGTAAGTGTGAGGGAACTGATATTAAGCGGCTTACCGTTTTTGCAAGGCAAGATGCCGGCCGGCGGAGTGATGCTTCTGCTCGGCGCTCAAGCCGCGTGTTTGCTATGTATTGTTCTCCTTCGGCTGCGGGGAGAACGCAGACTGCGAAAAGTTGAGCATATTATCGGAAGGTACATGGCGCCGCAGGTGGTTCATCAAATCTTGAACAGCGGAGAAGCCGGACTCAGATTGGGTGGGACTCGCCGCATTCTGACGATTCTCTTTGTCGATATCCGTGGATTTTCCCTGTTGTCTGAAACCGCGGAGCCGGAAGAAGTCGTCGCCATTTTAAACGAATATTTGAACCTCACCGCCGGCTGTATTCTTCGTTATGAAGGGACGTTGGATAAATTTATCGGAGATGCCGCGATGGCGGTCTTCAACGCGCCCTTTTTTCAGGAGGATCATCCGATGAAGGCGGTTCAGGCCGCATGGGCGATGAAAGAAGGCGCCGCAGGCTTGGAGCGAAGGCTTATGGACCGATACGGCCGTCAAGTCCAGTTCGGTATCGGTATCCATACGGGCCCGGCGGTATTCGGCAACATCGGCTCCTTGACGAGAATGGACTACACCGCCGTGGGGGACGCCGTAAATACCGCGGCCAGATTGGAGAGCCTGGCCAAACCGGGGCAAATTCTAATCAGCGAAACGACCTATGAGGCGGTTAAGGACAGGATCCGGGTAAGTTCTCCTGGCAAGCTGCAGATGAAAGGAAAAGAACAGGAAATCGTCGTTTATGAATTGGAGGGGGTTGTGTGACAATTGAAAAGCTGCACCCGTTACCAAGAACAAAGCCCGCCAAAGATGGCGGGCTTTCGTTTTGCACCATGGTTTTTCACGGGGGGATACTTTACTGCAGGTCATGATTCGGACCGCTATCGTCCCGGCGGTTATAATAGAAAAACCAGCAGTCATTCAATAATCGAATCTGTCGGCGGTCGCGCTTATGAAAGGCGCGCATTATCTGGTTGCTGAGCCACTTAGGCAACACGATCTCCTCCTCCGGCACCCTTTGTAGGTAGCATATGGGGAAACGCCGGAAACCGTGCAGGTCCAGCCGGAAGGATGCTAGGCTATTCCTTCTTCCTCGTACCATTGTTCAAGCTGGGCTTGCAATGCCCGAATCTCCGTCAAAAGGGAGATCAGCGGGTAATTTTCTTCGCGGATGGCCGAGAACGCCGCTTCCAAGTCATTGATGTAATCCAATCCGCTTGTGATGAGCAGCGATTCCTGAAGCAAATCCAGATTATCGCATTCCGCTACCGCGATGGGCAGGGCGGGAACCTTGCTGGCGGTCAGTTTATCGATTTCTTTATTCAAACGCAGGTTCAACGCGCTTAGCTGATAGGCATAATCGCGGGGCATTTCTACAAATAACAAGTTTTGCTCCTGCTGCAAAATGACGTATCTCATAAGGGCCATGTACGATATCTCCTTTTTGTTGTATCCTACTTGACAGTGTAGCGTAAGGCGAAGTTAAAATTCAAGTAACAACCTTGAGGGAGAAGATCAGACTTTGGGCGGAAAAGGGGACAAGCCGATGACCAATGAACAACTGCAAGCCTGGGTGGAGCAGATTTCCCACGACTCCTTCGGCCTTCCGTTTAGGCATCGGGCGAGCTTTAACCGGCGCCTTCGGACGACCGGAGGGCGATATTTCATGAAATCCCATGATATCGAGATCAATCCCGCGCAGTTGGAAGTTTACGGGAAAGAAGAAGTAGAGCGGATTATTAAGCACGAACTGTGCCACTATCATCTGCATTTGTCGGGGAGAGGGTACAAGCATGGCGATCCCAATTTTAAGCGACTGCTGGCGCAGGTGGGCGGAAGCCGCTACTGCCAGGGATTGCCCGGGACCGCCAAACGCAGGGTCCTGCCCTATCGGTATAAACTGACTTGTTCCAAGTGCGGGATGGAGTACCTGCGAAAGCGGAAGGTCGACCCGGCCAGATACCGATGCGGAAGATGTGCCGGCCCGCTGCGTTTAAACGCACTGTAAGGGTCAAACATGTGCTATACTTAGCTCAATACATGTAAGGAGTGAACTAAGAATGGCCCAATCGAAAGCTAAGAAAATTCGCCGGAAGCTGATCCGCGAGGGAAAAAGAAACCCGGAACTCGGCCGCAGCCCGTTCTCTTTTGCGGATTTGAGAACCCGAAAAACAAAAACGAAGCAGGATTGCATCACCAAGCAAAAACATAAGAACCACGGTTCCTTTTATGGAGACGATGGTTCTTTTTATTTTGGGAGCAATTATAGCGTATTTAGGCAAAGATTAATCGCAAATCTAAGGTATAATGAAATATCAAAACCATCGAAGGAGGGATTTTTATATGCGATATGGTCCTGATCCTAATGCCATCTACCCGAACGAGCAAATTAAAAGTCTATGTTACATTAAAAACGTGGTCACTCGACCCAATATCATAGTCGGTGACTACACATATTATGACGATATAGACGGGGCAGAAAAGTTTGAAGAGCATGTTACTCATCATTATGAATTTATCGGAGATAAGTTGATAATCGGGAAGTTTTGCGCTATAGCCAAGGGCATTGAATTTGTTATGAATGGTGCAAACCATAGAATGTCCAGCGTAACCACCTATCCTTTTAACATTATGGGCAATGGTTGGGAAAAGTCGGCTCCCACACTGGCAGACTTACCCTTAAAAGGCGATACAGTTATAGGAAACGATGTGTGGATCGGTCAAAATGTTACCGTAATGCCGGGTGTGCATATTGGTGACGGAGCCATTATCGCAGCCAATTCAGTCGTCGTAAAAGATGTTCCTCCTTACCATATCGCCGGGGGGAATCCCTGTAAAGTAATTCGAAAAAGATTTGATGACGAACTCATCGAATATCTACTTTCCATTAAATGGTGGGACTGGCCGGCCCAAAAGATTTTTGAAAATCTGGATGCTCTTTGCAGTGGGGATCTAACAAGAATCAAGGAGATTATCGATATAGGTTGAACTATTGATTTGGTTCGAAATAAAGGGAATTCTTCCCGTTAATTTGGTACGTATTCGGCTGCAGAAGCGAATTAGCTGGAAAACCTCCCGTTAATTCGCCTGAGTTTTTGTATATCGGCAACAGGACCGCGAAATAGATGGAACTTTTCCAGCTAAATCCGATCGAGAGGCCAATAGTGGTAAATTAACAGGAAGTTTTCCCGTTAATGATACGGACTCCGACGGCGGTACTTTATGTCCGAATGCCTATCTCATCCTTGCTCAGTGCCAATCCTTTAGGTCAACCTATCTAGTTATGAATTCCTTATAACCGGAGGTCAAAAATACCGCTAAAATCTTGACTTGTTTACACAAACATGATAAATTTAATTTTGTTCTGACGACACTTCTATTCCCCGATAGCTCAGTTGGTAGAGCACTCGACTGTTAATCGAGTTGTCACAGGTTCGAGTCCTGTTCGGGGAGCCATTTTCCTGGAGAGATACCCAAGTGGCTATAAGGGGACCCTCTGCTAAGGGGTTAGACTGCGTAAGCGGTGCGAGGGTTCGAATCCCTCTCTCTCCGTTCTGAGTTACATCGATCAAGAACCTCCCGTTAAATCCGGGAGGTTCTTTTTGCAGAGGGATGAGAACCCTCAATGGGAAGGTTCGTCGCGAGAGTATCCCTCTATAAAACTTTAAAAATTATTGTTGCAAGGCATTCTAGTTTCTGTTATACTCATTCTTGTCGCCGCTTCTGGGTGACACAGCGTACGGCCCGTTGGTCAAGGGGTTAAGACACCTCCCTTTCACGGAGGTAACAGGGGTTCGAATCCCCTACGGGTCACCATATATGCGGTCGTGGTGGAATGGCAGACACGCTATCTTGAGGGGGTAGTGGGCGTACGCCCGTGGAGGTTCGAGTCCTCTCGACCGCATCCTATGATTTGAGGCAGTCCCGGTAACTTCGGTTATCGGGACTGCTTTTTTTCATTTTCAAACCTAAGCTTAGAGGAATATGGTATATTGATTGATAATGATTCTCAATAAAAGGTGGTTTTTGCATTGCTTGATCCTAAAACCGATCAACCGGACCAATTCCAACCGGGGGGCGGTCCTTGGACCGTTCGCCTGTGGGATCTTGAAATCATAAAAGGGCTGCGACAGCCGGGGGACCAACGGTTAACGCTGCATTCGGCTCTCATTGTATTGCTGGGAGGCGACATCCTTATGGAACGGGATCAGCAGACCTTGCGGATGAGCAAAGGCTCCGCCTGTTTTTGTCCCAAAAACAGCACCTTCGGGATGTCAGCCGAGTCACCGGCGTCGGTAAATGCGATGGTGTTTTACTTTAGCGTTTACCAAGCCAATCAGGCGAATGAGGGGCTTCGCCATGAATTACGCGAGACCGAAATGAATAGGGAAGACGGGGTGGAGGAAAGGATCATCCATTTCCCGGGTTGGGAAGATCGCGCAGCCTTGTTATGCCGGTCCGTCTATGGCCATTTTTATCACAAGGATAAGATAAAACGTTGGAAAGCCCAACTGGACTTTCAGGAGCTGTTGTACGGGATTATAACGGCATCGGGCCATCCGGCCGGAACGGATAAGAGCCAGGCGTTGGAACGGGCGAGAAGCCATATGGAGGAGCATTACGCCGACGAGTTGACCATGGACCAGCTGGCGGGAATTGCGGAGCTCAGTCCGAAGTATTTTGCAGAAGTGTTTCGGAAGGCGTATGGACTCAGCGCGATGGAGTATTTGACGCAAATCCGCTTGAATAAGGCGAAGCAGCTCATCCTGGGAACGGGGGGAAGGCTGCGGGATGTGGCCCACCAGGTGGGGTACAAAGACGAGTTTTATTTCAGTAGGAAGTTCAAAAAAGAGTTCGGTTTGTCTCCAACCGCCTACTCCAGATCGAAGCAGAATAAGCTTGCCGTGTACGGCTCGTCTTCCGTGCTCGGTTTTTTGCTTCCACTGCAAATTACTCCTTACGCCGCGCCTCTTCACCCCAAATGGTCCCGTTCTTATTATCATGCTCTGGCGTCGGTGGTTCCCGTGCATTTGGACGCCTACCGGCAGAATTATAATAAGCGGATGAATTTGCAGAAACTTGCCGATTCCCGGCCCGAGTTGATCATTTGCGCCTCTGGTGTCGAAGCTTGGGAACAAGAAAGGTTGGAGAAGATCGCTCCAGTCTATGAAATGAAGGCCGAAACAATCGGATGGGAATCCCAGTTGGGGGAGCTTGCCGAATTGCTTGATAAAAAGAAGGAAGCCCAAAACTGGCTCGATGGTTTTCACGCCAGAGAAACGGAGATTCGCAATACATTACGGGATCGGTTGAAGGAATCTCCCCGTATTCTGCCGCTCTGTTTGCACTTGGATCAAATGAGGATTAACGAGGGCAGGGGCCTTCGGGAGGTTTTATTTGAGATGATGGGGGCTGAAAATGCGTTGTCCGGCGTCGGTCCAATCCGGCTCGAGGAGCTCGCGGGCCTCCGGGCGGAGCATTTGTTTTTGCTCGTCCGGCAGGATACGGCGACCTTAGCGTACTGGGCCAAGCTGCAATCTTCTCCCCAGTGGCTGGGCATCGAGGCGGTTCGCGCCGGGAAGGTACATCTTCTTTCTTCCTATCCTTGGCGGGAATATTCGCCGGAAGCGATCTGGCGAATGCTTGGGGAGCTGCCGGCCTGCTTTTCCGATAAAAGTCCATGAAACTTCCGTCGATAATCCATGGCGAATCTATGACAGGTTATTTACGATATTAATGATAATAATTATCATTATCATCTGATAGATAGATTCGATTCATGGAAAGGGGCAGCAGAGAAGAGATGAAACAGACGAAATGGGCAGTAGTGGGGTTGTTATTCCTTATATCGGTTGTATTTACGGCCTGCGGTGAAAAGAAAGAGGCCGCCGAGTCCCCGTCGGGGACGGAAAAAGCGGCTTCGGCCGAACAGGCGGAGACAAGAATTATTAATTATCTCGGAAAAGAATACAAGGTCCCGGCCAAAACGGACCGTATTGTCATTACGGGAGCCGTGGAAGCGATGGAGGACGCCATTGTCCTGGACGTCAAACCGGTGGGGGCGATCACCGTAGGCGGCCAATTCCCCGAGCTGTTCCGGCCGATTACGGGGGAAGCCCAATCCGTAGGAGAGAAGACCGAACCGAATTTCGAGACGATTCTGTCCCTGAAACCGGATGTGATCTTGGGCAGCACCAAGTTCAAGCCTGAAGTGATGGAGCAATTGGCTAAGATTGCCCCGACGCTTCCGTATTCCCATGTGTCTACGGATTGGGAAAGCAATCTGCGCCTGCTTGGGGAGTTAAGCGGCAAGCAAGAGCAGGCGGAGCAGGAAATCGCCAAATATAAGTCCGATTTGGAGGATGCCAAAACCAAGCTGAATGATTCCGTAAAGGGTGCGAAGGTGCTTGCGATGCGTATTCGCGTTGGCGAGCTGTACATATATCCGGAGAAGGTGTTTTTTAATCCCGTGCTCTATGAGGATTTGGGCCTAACGGCTCCGGCCGAGGTAAAGGCGGCGAAAGCCCAGGAACTGCTTTCCAAAGAAAGGCTTGCCGAAATGAACCCGGATTACATTTTCCTTCAATTCTCGCCTGATGAAAATAAGGAAAGTCCGAACGCGCTGGAACAATTTCAGAACGACCCGATTTTGAAAAACGTGGCCGCCGTCAAAAACGGAAAACTGTTTATCAATGCGGTAGATCCCCTCATCCAAGGAGGCACCGCTTACAGCAAGATTGAATTTTTGAAAGCGGCGGTGGACCGCCTGACCAAATAGTATAAATAAGGCGTGTTAAATCATGAAGCAGAAAAAAATGCTGCCGGCGTTCATTTTGTTAATGGCTCCGGCAGCCGCTATTTTACTTATCTTAATTTCAACGCGTTACGGTGCAAAACCGATGACACTGGAGACCGTGTGGAATGCGGTATTCGCTTTCGACAAGGAGCTTGTCGACCACCAGATCGTTATGACTTCACGGCTTCCGAGGGCGATAGGCTCCATGCTGATCGGGGCTTTTCTTGCCGTGTCGGGAGCGCTGATGCAGGGGATTACAAGAAACTACCTGGCCTCCCCCTCCATTATGGGCGTCTCGGACGGCTCCGTGTTTGCGGTCACTTTGTTTATGGCCGTACTGCCTGGAGCCACCCCCAATTTGTACATTCTTAGTTCCTTGTTGGGATCTGCGGCCGGGGCGGCGATGGTGTTCGGACTGGCTTGGCTGATCCCGAAAGGAATGACTCCGGTCCGCCTGGCGATTTTAGGTACGGTTATCGGGAGCTTTTTAAGCGGTGTCGCCAATGCGATTCAATCGTATTTTCAAGTATCCCAAAAATTGAGTTTCTGGTTTAATTCCCGGCTGCACCAACTCGACCCGGAGATGATCAAGCTGACCGTTCCCTTTGCCGTGGCGGGTCTGGCGTTAAGCCTGGTATTATCGAAGTCGATTTCGGCTTTGTCGCTGGGCGAGGAAACGGCGGCGGGGCTGGGGATTCGAGTCTGGCTGGTCAAAGGGCTTGCTATGCTGGCCGTCGTTATTTTGACCGGCGTATCCGTGGCCCTGGCCGGGAAAATCGCTTTCGTGGGGCTGATTGTTCCTCATATCGCCCGGTTTATTTCCGGTTCGGATTACCGGTGGATCGTCCCCGTCTCCGGTGTGCTCGGGGGCTTGTTTTTGACGCTTTGCGATTTGCTGGCGAGGTTTATCAACTTTCCGTTTGAAACGCCGGTAGGGGTCGTGACCGCACTGTTCGGCGTTCCGTTCTTCCTTTATCTGATCAAGACCCGGGGAGGCGAGCAGCGTGCGTAAATTTTCGGCCGGAAGAACGGCAGCCGTTCTCGCCAGCGGGCTTTTGCTCATCCTCGTGGCGGTCTATTTCAGCTTAACTTATGGGAATTTTGAGATATCGGTCAAAGATATCGTTAAAACCTTGTTACGGATCGATCCTCAACCGGAATATGATCTGGTCGTTTTTGAGTTCCGTTTGCCGCGGATTGTTTTGGGAGCCTGCATCGGGTTTGCTCTCGGCATAGCGGGCTGCGTTCTTCAAGGGATTACGCGAAACGGGCTGGCCGATCCGGGCGTTCTCGGCATTAATGCCGGGGCCGGCATGGCGGTCGTTCTGTTCATGTTTCTGTTCCAGGGAACCGTAAATTTAACCGGCTGGCTCGGAGTGATGACCATGCCGCTGTTTGGGCTGGCCGGAGGATTTGCGGCCTTGGCCGCGATCTATTCCTTCGCCAGACAAGGAGGAAGACTCGACCCTCAGCGGTTGATTTTGGTCGGTATCGCGATGGGAACCGGTTTTGGGGCCGTGACGATGTATGTTTCGCTCAAAATGAATCCGCAGGACTATGAGATGGCCGCGGTCTGGTTGTCCGGCAGCCTCCATGGCGCGAACTGGAAGTTTGTTGCCGCTATGCTGCCTTGGTTGCTGATCATTCCGCTGGTCATTTGGTTAAGGTCGTCGGTTTTGGATTTGCTTCAGCTGGGCGAGGAAAATGCGAAAGGGTTGGGCGTGGCGCTGGAACGGGAAAAAAATCTTTTGCTGCTGTGCAGTATCGGACTGATTAGCGCCAGCGTAGCTTTTGCGGGGGCCATCGCGTTTGTCGGGTTAATCGCCCCTCATCTGGCGCGGCAATTGGTCGGATTGCAGCATAAGCATATCCTCCCTGTCAGCGGCCTGATCGGCATCGCGATGCTCGTCATCGGAGATTTGATCGGCAAGACGGTATTCGCCCCGGCCGAGTTGGCGGTGGGCGTGGTTATTTCTATTCTTGGCGTCCCCTATTTTGTCTATCTCCTTATTCGAAACAGAAAATAACCCAATTAGCGGGAGGTCCTGATGCGGAAATTCCAACAGTTGAAAATCGGAGAGAGAGAAGTGCTGCTGTATTTACCTCCCTCTTACGAGAAAACCGTTCGCCATTATCCCGTCGTGTATGTGCATGACGGCGGCTTTCTTTTTACGAGCTGCCTCAATTATTTGGAGCATTTATTTCTGTCGGGGCAACTGCCTGAATTGATTTGTGTCGGGGTTGAAACGGCATGCCGAAATGACGAGTACACCCCTTGGCCTGCGGAAGCCCTGGCTCCGACCTCCATCGGCTTTGGCGGGATGGGACGAAGGTATATCGATGAAATTGCGGAGGTGCTTAAACCCTATATTGACCGGCATTACCGGACGATTCCGGCCGCAGACTCCACGGGAATGATCGGCGGCTCGCTCGGCGGATTGATTTCCTGGTTCGCAGGGTATTGGAGGCCGGACGTATTCGGGAAACTCGGTTTGCTGTCGCCTTCCTTTTGGTACCCGGGGGTGCTTGATTTTGTTAGAGGTTCGCAAGGACTGGACCCTAATCTTCGTGTATACATGTCCCTGGGCGGCCTTGAAGGAATCTACAAGCAAACCGTCCAGAAAAATATGGTCTACTGCGGTAAAGAGGTTTATCGCTTGATGGTGGAGCAAGGATTTCCCCAAGAACAATTGACGTTTGCCTGGGACCCGGACGGGACGCATGACGATTTGTTTATGGCTCAAAGATTTCCCGAAGCCCTGCAGCGATTGTTCCATTCAACTCCCGGGTTATTGCAGCCGGTCAAAGAGAACAGCGCGCGCTATCATATCCCGGGAACCGAGGTGTGGCGTATGAGAGCAGACCATACGGGCCGCGAATATCGTGTTTTCGTGGCTGTGCCGGACGCGCCGCCTCCTGAAGCGGGGTACCCGGTTTTGTATTCCCTGGACGGGAACGCCTCATTCGGTTCCCTGGCGGAGGCCATGCGACTGCAATCGCGGGGCCCGCACGGGATTCCGGCCGCGTTGATCGTCGGTATCGGTTATGACTCTCTCGAACCGCTGGTTACAACCGAGAGATTTCGAGATTATACCGTTTACGCCGAGGACGGGGAGTTGCCGGAACGTCCGGGCGGGACGAAATGGCCGGAAACGGGAGGCGCGGATGAGTTTCTCGATTTCCTGGAGAGGCAGCTTAAGCCCGAACTGGGAAGGCGATATCGGATTAACCGGGCAAAGCAAACCTTGTTCGGCCATTCGCTTGGCGGATTTGTCACTCTCTATGCCATGATGACAAGGCGGGAGGCTTTCCAACGCTATGCGGCGGCGAGTCCGTCAGTCTGGTGGAAAAATCATGTGCTCTACACATTATGGGAGCAGGCGGGCGAGACTTTTCCCGACGCTGGGGAATTCTCCCCGGAGATCCTCTTGATCACCGGAACGGAAGAAAAGGAGTCCATGATCCGCGATGCCCGGGAGCTGATGAACCGGCTTACTCAATCCTGCCCTAAGCTTGCGGTGGAATATAAGGAAGTGGAAAGGGAAGGCCATGTCTCCGTACTTCCCGCCTTGATTAGCGAACTGCTGCGATTTGTGACCTCTTGAACAAAATAAACACCGCTGAGCACTTGTGCCTTTCAGCGGTGTTTTCTAATGGTGAAGGTGAATGATCGTCTTAGAACCTCTTAACTTAGCCGGGCCTTAGATTAAATGCCTTAAAGCATAGGCAACACCGTGTTCGTTATTGCTGCGGGTTACTGCGGAACTGAGTTGCTTGACCTCATCAACCGCATTTTCCATAGCGATTCGGGTGCCTGCGATTTGAAACATAGAGATATCGTTATAACTGTCTCCGATCACGACCGTATCACTCAAGGGGATGCTGTAATGGTCGGCGAGAAATTTCAACGCTTTGCCTTTATCCGTAGCGGTGGAGATGATCTCCAAAGTATGATCGGCGGAAGAGGTAGTATGGACATAAGGATGATCGGCAAAATGTTCCTGAATCGCTTGAAGTTTGCGTTCGTTGTAGGTAAACACAAGCAACTTGTAGACGGACGAGCCGGTTTGCAGCACTTGTTGAGGGTGATTCACTTGTCTTATACCGAACTGTACAAATTGGATCATGGCGCTCTTCCACAGCAAATCCCGATCAATCCCGGGATTGGAGCTGAGCAGGACATCCATTTCCGCTCTCAATTTGTCTTCCCCCCGGGAAGGAGAATAGATGGCGTCCGGGCAAAAAATTTCAAAGTATACATCCAGCTCGTGCAAGTATTGCACCGCTTCCTCGGCTATTTTGCGCTCAATCGGCGTTTCGTTCAACAGGCGGCCTTCCCCGTCTATGACCGACGCCCCGTTGAAGGAAATCATAGGCAGATTATCCAAACCGACCAAATTCCGCACATCATAGCTCGCTCTTCCCGTACAAATGGTGACCTTATGTTCACCCGACTTCAGCATTTTGGCAATCTCGGCTATGCCTTCTTCGCTGGGTTTGACTTGGCTTGTCAATAGAGTTCCGTCCAAATCGATGGCGATCAATTTCATGATGGTTCCTCCCGTTTCTCTATGCTCTAGTAATAACCCTTCCGAGTATAATTTATGAAAAGCATTTCAGGTCAACCCATAGGGGTTATGTTACAATGGACCGTGATGTGGGTGACATTAAGTCAAGAGCGATAAGAAGGATGAGAAAGAATGGATGCCACACTTTGGATGATACTGCTGATCGGCTTGGGTACGTATTTGTTTCGGGCCGGATCGTCTGTTCTGGGAAGCCGGATAAAATGGTCCGACAAGACCAGGGAATGGCTGAACTTTGTTTCACCTGCGGTTCTTGGCGCGCTTCTCGGTCCTTTGCTGCTGTTAAACCAAGATCAATGGGTGAATTGGGCGGAAAATAAAGCCCTTATTGCGGCTGTTCCCACCATACTGGTTGCTTGGTGGTCCCGGAGATTGCTGCCGACCGTGGCTTCCGGAGTCGGTTTGTACGCTGTCGCTTATTACTTGCTGTAACAGGGGGTAGGACTATGAACCGACAAGATCGAATCTCGATGGCGCTTAAAGACGCATTGCCGATAGTGATCGCTTATTTTCCAATATCGGTAACCTTTGGGGTATTGGCGGCAGCCAGCGGTTTTTCCTCGCTGTATACGATTCTCGGCTCGGTATGGATTTATTCCGGAGGAGCGCAGTTCATGCTGGTCGGTATGATCGGCTACGCCGCAGTCCCGACCGCAGTGATCACGACGATTTTGCTGGTGAATCTAAGGCACATTCTATATGGAGCCACGATAGGTCCCCATATGAAGACATGGAGCGAGCCGTTAAAGTGGGCTGCGGCTTTTGGTTTGACGGATGAGGTTTATGCGGTCGTTTCCAGTCGTCTCAAAAGTGGAGAACGGCTTATGCCAGCCTATTATTTAACCTTTGCCTTTGCGGCTTACGCCTCCTGGATCGCTGGAACGAGTGTCGGTATCGGCCTAGGCGGGCTCGTTCCTCCGGAACTGTCGGACATTCTGGAATTCGCACTTCCCGCGATGTTTATCGCCCTGCTGTTTGGCGGCGAGATCAACCTGCCGACGCTTGCCTCCGCCACGACCGGTGCCGTGCTGGCTATCACTGCGGGATTGATCGGTTTGGGAGGCGCAGGAATCGTGCTGGGCGGCTTGGGCGGAGCGACCGTGGGCCTGGTTGTAAAAAATTATCAAAATAGAAAGCAAAGGAGCATCTAAGTCCCGTTAGGGATCGCCGGAGTCCAAAATGCGGGAGTATTGGGGATAGTGGGAACGGATGCAATCCGGACAAATATCGTGTGTGAAATCTGCGCAAGTACGGGCTTTGAGATATTCTTCGATGGGAACCCAGGAATTCAGCTCGTCTTTAATTTTCTTGCAGACGGCGCAAATGGGCAGCAAACCATGGAGTATATGGGCTTGGGAGAAGGCTTCGCGAAGTTTGGATTCGGTTTCTTTATATATGGTTATATCGGAGTAGAGCAGGATCAAGCCGCGGATCTCCGATGTTTCGGCATCCCGCAAAGGTACGCCTTCAAGCCTGTACCAGCGCTTACTCGTGGCGCAAAGCTGCATCTCCGCGTTGAAGGAAGGGAGCGTTCCGTCGAGGACCCGTTGAAGCCGGGTCAACCATTCGGTAATATCGGGTTTTCCGCTGTGATTTGCCGGATTTCCGAAATGCTTCAGTACATTCATTCCCGGACGGTCCCAAAGCGGAGAAAGCCCGTATTTCTCCGCCGTACGAATCCAAGTTTGGTTAACGTAACGGATCGTTCCCTCGGGATCAAGGATGGCCAGGCTTATGGGAAGACAGTTGGCGGCTTCCTGCGAAAGGAAAAACGGATCTCTCAAAGCATTCCCTCCTACTCCAGTTATTTGGGGTCAGGTGTCATCGCGCAGTTTGCATAACAAAAATAATTTGTGGAAATTTTGTGGTATAATTGGATGGAGTTAAAGCGGCAGTAAGCTTTGATTTGATTATATACGCAAATACGTCATTTTACAATCCAACAACACGCAAATGCGCGAAAAAAGACATGTACTGAAGGAAGGTCGGAGAGAGTGGCCATTTATGACCGGATCGAGTCGCTTATTAAGGATAGAAAGATGACCAAAAAACAGTTCTGTCTGGACCTGAGCATCAGCACGGGGAATCTGGGAGATTGGAAACGTGGAAAATCGACGCCAAGCACGAACAAACTGATCGAAATTGCGGCTTATTTTAACGTAAGTTTGGATTGGCTCTTGACCGGGCAGGAAGTAAGGCAGCCCTCTATGGTAATGGAACATCAGGCGTCCTACGGCAGGAGCATTGGAGAAATTTTGATGGAATACGGCTATCCGCTGGACCATAGCGAAGCGACGTTCATTCAGGAATACTTGGAATTTATTAAGCACCGCAGACAGAAGGAAAACCGTGGAGATTAATTCCACTTTACATTTCTTAAACACATCGATATAATAAGAATGTTCGCTTATGAACTGCCGCGCGGTCGTGGTGGAATGGCAGACACGCTATCTTGAGGGGGTAGTGGGCGTACGCCCGTGGAGGTTCGAGTCCTCTCGACCGCATCCTATGTTACGCAAGAAAGTCTCCGGGAATCATCCCGGGGGCTTTTTTTTGTTACAGCTTTAGCCAGTTGAGTGCGTGAAAACGCGCGAAACAAAAAACCACCTGCTATGTGGATGGTTAGTGCTGCTTATAGCAAAAAACGACCTGATGGTTTCGTTATCATAGGAGTGTTCAAGCTACGATGTATAACGAAAGGAAAAGGTGGCTTAATGGCTAATCGATGTGATATGTCACATACAAAGAGGCGCCTAGTGAGCTTCCAAGCTTCCAACTCCAAAAGGATGCAAATCTGCAGGCATTTCCAGCGATTTTAGAGAAACGAGCCGGTTTCGTCGAAAATTCCTGCAGATTTGCAGGAGTTTTGAAATTTTTGGCCCCAACCAAGAAAAAACATGCACATATGCAGGAATTCTATGTTATCAAGGTGGTCTGACGGGAGACTAGTGCTAATCGCACCCCTTCAGGGGTGGTGATGTGATTGATTTACCTGGAAGTAACACTTCTCTAACAGTCCCCAAATATTTGGATAATATACTCGATTTAGTTTAAACCAAATAGGAGGGAAGAGCATGAATAAGCTGTGGAGAAGGCTGGCTGTCAGCGGAATGGCTCTGGCGGTTATCGCGGCGGGCCCTGCGGCGATCGCCCAGGAAAACGGAAACAAGGGAGCTTCCCCCGGGAAGGCGTCCTCCAAAAACCTGATCGTGCTGATCGGGGACGGCATGGGACCGGCTCAAATTTCGGCCGCCCGCTATTACCAGCAGTACGTAAAAGGCGTGAAATCGCTCAATCTTGATTCTTATTATGTGGGGCAAGCGACTACATATGCGGATCGTGGCGAGGACGGAGGTACCGTCGTTTCCGGTATCGTCACGGATTCGGCATCCGCCGGCACCGCCTTTGCGACCGGTCACAAAACGTATAATGCCGGCATCAGCGTATCCAACGAAGACGTCTCCAAACCGTTTGCCTCGGTCATTGAAGCGGCGGAAGCCAGCGGGAAGGCCACCGGCCTCGTGACGACGGCACGGATCACCCATGCAACACCGGCTGTTTACGCTTCGCATGTGCGCAGCCGCGATAACGAAAATGCGATCGCGTCCCAATATTTGGATAGCGGAGTGGATGTGCTCTTCGGCGGCGGCAAATCCTTCTTTGTAACAAAAGAGGAAAAGGGAAAACGGACGGATAAGAACCTGATTCCGGAATTTAAAGCGAAGGGATATAAGGTGGTAGAGGATGCCCAAAGCCTGAAGTCATTGACGGCAAAAGACACTAAAGTGCTGGGGCTGTTCGGCGGCTCCCACGTCGATTACGTACCGGATCGGAAAGCGGAAACGCCTAGCCTGGCGGCCATGACCTCCAAAGCGCTTGAAGTATTGTCGGCGGATGAGGACGGCTTTGCCATCATGATCGAAGGAGGACGGATCGACCATGCCGGGCATGCGAACGATCTGCCGACTCTGGTTCAAGAGGCGCTGGATTTCGATGCCGCGTTTAAAGTGGCGATCGATTTTGCAAAGAAGGACGGAAATACGTCGGTAGTCGTCACCGCGGACCATGAAACAGGCGGATTGTCTTTGTCCAGAGATAACATTTATGAAATCAATATCGATTTGTGGGATAAGCAAAAGCATTCTTCGGAATATTTGGTCGGCGCTTTAAACGAAGCCAAAACGTTGGCGGATGTGAAGAAAATCGTGGCGGACAACACCTGGATTACGGATCTGACGGACGAAGAAGCCCAATACATCCTTGATGGCGACGGATCTTCTTATAAACGGGAAGGCGGTTATAACGCGGTGATTTCCAAACGCCTTCTGGTAGGTTGGTCCGGGCACGGCCACTCCGCCGTGGACGTAGGGGTATGGGCCTATGGACCGATCGCCGAAAAGTTGAAGGGCCAGGTCGACAACACCGAAATCGCGGTAGCCGGAGCTGAAGTTATCGGCGTTGATTTGGCTAAGGCGACGGCCGAGCTGCAATCGCGTCATATCTATCCGAAATTTAAGATCAATCGCGATAAAGAGGTGCTGTATCCGGCAAAAGCCTTGACCGAGGCGCTTGGAGGAACATACCAGGAGAGCGGGGCGACCGCTACGCTCACCGTAAGCGGCAAGTCCTTGAAGATCGATCTCGGGGGGAAAGCGGCAAAGGCAAACGGGAAGTACACCATTGATGTCGATAACGGAACCTTGTACCTGCCCCTTGGCGCATTTAACGAGCTGACCGGAAAAACGCTGAAATGGGATGCTTTGTCGGAACGAATCCTATTGAAATAAGGCTTGAAGAAATCATGCAGGAACAGGAGAATCCCTTTTCTCCTGTTCGCTTTATTTTGAAGGGGGATAGGCATGCTGGAATTTCGTGAAGTTAGGAAACAGTTTCAAGTAGCGGGAAAAACGATTCCTATTCTTGATATTCCCGAATGGAACGTCAACCAGGGCGATAAAATCGCGATCACCGGGCCCAGCGGTTCCGGAAAAAGCACGCTGCTTCATTTGATCAGCGGAATTATGAAGCCTGATTCGGGTGTTATCACGCTCGGCGGCGAGCGGTTGTCCGAGATGAACGAGCCTGCCCGGGATTCTTACCGTTCCGCTCATATCGGGTATATTATGCAGGATTTTTATCTGATCCCTTCGTTAACGGCCAAGGAAAACATTGAAATGGCGCTCTCCGGTGCCGCGAAAGGGAAAAGTCGGCGGGGCAGCGTCGATGAATGGCTTGAGCGGGTTGGACTCAAGGATCGGGGAGCCCACAAGCCCGCCCAGCTGTCCCGTGGACAGCAGCAGCGGGTGGCGATCGTCCGGGCGTTGATCCATGAGCCGGAACTGGTGTTGGCCGATGAACCGACGGGAAGCCTGGACTGGGAAACCGCGGACGAAATCGGCAACCTGCTGCTGGAACTGTGCGGCAGCCATAAGCAGACGCTTTTGGTCGTTACCCATGATTTGAATATGGCCGAGCGCTTCCCGGCGACCCAACATATTCATCAAATCAATCGGATGAACCGTACCCTGCAAGTACAGGAGGACGTCGCGATATGAGCATGCTGCGTTACATGCTTCGAAACCTGCTGCACCGCAAGTTTCTGTCACTGCTGACAATTCTGTCGGTGACGGCGACCGTCGGGTTTGTTCTTTTACTATCCATGTCCAAGGCGGGGGTGGAGGAAGGGGCGGAAAACGGGTACGGCCCTTTTGATCTGGTCATCGGCGCTGCCGGAAGCGAAACGCAGCTGGTGCTCAACACCTTCTATCATGTGGGAGCCCCTACCGGCAATATTTCCGAAGAAGCGTGGGAGGCGGTAAGCGAGCATCAGGCGATAGATCGTGCTTTCCCCATGACGACCGGAGATTATTTTAACGAATTCCCGATCGTGGGGATCGACTCCGCCTATTTCATGACAAGATACGGGGATCGGGCCTTATCGGAAGGCGGCCTATACCGGCAAACGGGGGAAGTCGTCGTCGGGGCTCATGTGGCTCAAACGCTGGGACTTCATGTAGGCGACAGCTTTACAGGAGCCCATGGATTGGTGGAAGGATTGCATGATGAGGAGGAGCATGGAGAGGAGCACGAAGAGGAGCACGAAGAGGGGCATGAAGGGGAAGAGCATGATGCGCATGAACAATTCCGGTATACGATTACGGGAATACTGCCGAGATTGAATACGCCGGATGATCGGGCTGTTTTTACGACAGTAGATCATGCATGGGCGGTTCACGGCGTGGAAAGCGGGCATCGGGAGGTTACGGCCGTCCTGGTGAAGCCCAAGACGCTGCTGAGCGGGCAGGAGTTAAGGGATGCGCTTGAGAGCGAAGCCGGGGTTCAGGTGGTGTACACGAGCAAGGCGGTGGCCGATGTGGTGAACCTGGTGGACAGAGGTTCCGAACTGATCGAAATCGTGACCCTGCTGTGCGTGTTGTTGGCTGCCGTGACGATCCTGTTGTCCCTCGTGGCCGCCGCGGGTGAGCGTACCAAGGATGCGGGGCTGCTGCGTCTTTTGGGCAAGTCCAAAGGATATATCATGGCTTCGATGGTGGGAGAGGGGCTCGCGCTTACGGCATTCGGGCTTCTTTTGGGCTATCTAGCCGGGCATGCCGCCGCTTATTTTCTTAAAGAAGCCGTATTCAACTATGCGGGCATTCAGATTAACCCGTTTCAGATAACGGCGGATCACGCGGCCATTGCCGCCGGAGCCTTGGTAATCGGCCTGGCCGCTTCCATGATCCCGGCGTTCCGAATGTATCGGACGGATGCGTTGACTCTTTTTAAAGCATAGGAGGAACAAGAGGATGAGAAACCAAAGACTAATTCCTTTGTTGATGATAGCGATCGCCATTCTCTTGCAAGCATGCGGGCAAAGCAAACCCGCCAGCTCGACCGCGGGAACCTTCGCCCAGGCTGAGGCGGCAGACGCGCCCGTGACCGTGAAGGAAGAGCCGCCGGGGGGGACGCCCGATGAAGAGCCTGACGACAAGCCGCGGCAGGAAGCGGGAGCCCCTGGAGGATCCCTCAACGAGCCCTTGAAGGATCAGGAGAAGGGTTCGATTAAACAGGATGGCGAAATCGAAAATACAGAGGGAACGGGGCAAGTCAAAGAAAATCTAGATGCGGATCTATCAGGCGGCGTTAAAGCAGTAGAGAAGAGCTTACCCCAAGCGGGAACGGCCGACGGGAAGCTGCCGGCAAAAGCGGCATCCGCCGATGGGCGACAACCGGCCAAAACGGACACGGCAAGGGAGGATAAGCCGGAGAAAGCGGAAGCGGTGACAGGAAAGCAGGCGGCAGAATCAGCGGCCGCGGAACAAGAAAACCCCACTGGAAAACAGCCCAAGGAAGCTGACACGGATTCGAAACGGGCGGCCGCCGAAACGAAAACGAAAACAAAAATAACAACGGAGCAGCCTTCCGCCGAGCCGAAAACCGCGGATATAAGCACAAAAAAGCCCGCCAAAGGTCCTCAGACCATCAGCTGGTCCGGATTTTTCGACGGTGAAGACCAGACGACCCCTTCCGAACAGTTCTGGGATCTTAGCGGTACGACGGTTACCATAAAGGGGTTTATGGGGGAGGTGCTGTCCTTTGAAAAAAACTGGTTTTTGCTCATCCCGGAACCGGGTGCGGAATGTCCGTTCGATAACGGGGATGAAACCTATTGGAATAAAATTATGATCGTGTTTGTACCGGACGACGTCAAGCTCCGATACAAATCGGAGCCGCTCCAAGTGACGGGCCGGCTCGATGTGGGAATTAAAATTGACGAGTCCGGCTACAAGACGATGTTCCGCCTTTACGACGCGAAGTTTAAGGAAATTAAGGAATAGGCCAGGGCCGGCAGTTCGCCTTTTGCGTTTCAAGACCCGTGCATTGCTTTAAATGGACAATAGACCGGTTATTGAAGGAGGTGCTTTATATGAAACCATTGTATACGGTCTCTGCCACGGTAAAAGGCGGGCGTACCGGAACGGTGGAAACATCGGACGGCGTCTTAAAGCTCAACCTTAGTATGCCCGAAGCAATGGGGGGACAAGGCGGCGGAGGTACCAATCCGGAGGCATTGTTTGCGGCCGGGTATGGTGCCTGCTTTGCGAGCGCATTGGCCAATGTAGCCCAGAAAGCCGGAGTCAAGGCGGAAGACGCCGAGGTTACCCACCATGTAAGCATCGGCAAAGACGAGGAAGACGGCGGATTTCGTCTCGCCGTACAAATCGATGTGAAGCTGCCGGGAGTGGAGCGCGCCAAAGCCCAGGAATTATTGCATCAGGCGCACGACTTCTGCCCTTACTCCAAGGCGACAAGAGGTAATATCGAGGTTAAATTAAATTTGGTGGAATAGCGCAAACATCAGCTTCAATAAAAAAGACTTCCTTGTGGCATACTAACGGGGAAGTCTTTTTCTAAGCCGGGATTCTCGATGATCGGGATGTCATCCCCTTCCAAGTTGACACATGGATGAAAATTATTTAATATGTCTAAGTACTAAAACAGGTTTTTAAATTGATAATACGGGTGATGACCATGTCTTACAGACCGAATGTAGAGAACGTGACCAAGGCTGGAAGCAATGAAAAAGAAGGTTTGTACGAATTTATCGTCAAGCTGGCCGACGGAACGGAGTGCCGAGTATTTTACCACCGTTTTCCCGAATGGCGGTTAACGAATATCAGCCGTTTGCAGAAAACGCCTTGCCCGGTCTGCCGTAAAGATTTCATTTGCAAATGCATGGATAACTTTTCGGGCGATATCGAGCGCCAAATTACAGACGAACAATGGATTGACAAGGCTTTGGCCGAATAATGAACCGATTCGGTTGCGCATAGTGAGCGCGGGGCGATCATCGCTCCGTGCTTTTCTCTATATAAAAGAGGGGAGAGGAAGCACCGTGGAACAGGATCAGTCAGCCTCCGCGATCGTTTTTTTTGACGGCGTATGCCACCTTTGTCAGGGCGCGGTGAAGTTTATTATCCGGCGCGACCCCCGGGGAAGGTTTCGTTTCGCGTCCCTTCAATCCTCCTCGGCACGGAAACTTCTGGCGGACCGAGCCCCCGATACGGGAGATACGATGCTGCTATTGGAAAAGGGGAGGATATACTCCCGTTCCGCCGCGGCCCTTCGCATCGCCAAGGGATTGCGTTTCCCCTGGCCCCTGCTCTACATCTTTATCGTGGTGCCGCCCGTGGTGCGCAATGCCGTATACCGCTGGATTGCCGCCAATCGCTACAAGTGGTTCGGAAAGGCTGAGGCGTGTATGGTCCCCACCCCGGACATCAAAAGGCGTTTTCTGGAGGATGAGAATTAGGACTTGTCCGATGAAAAAAACTGTGTTATTCTAACTGTAAAATTCAGGAATACGGGAACGGAAGCACCGTCCAAACACCGAGAAATCGGTTTTTGGGCGGTGCTTTTTTTTCGTTCCTTGGAAGGAGCGTGATGCTTGGTGCCTTTAAGGCTTGTGCTAGCCGTTCAAGATGAGCAATATATCGAGCCTTTTCTTCATTTTGCCCGCAGCGGGGAGTTTGACCGGGGATTTTCAGTCACCGCGTTCAGCCGGACGGAGGCGTTTGCGCAATATATGGAACAGTACGGAGGTCAGGTTGACGCTGTTCTTGGGGAAACCGCCTTTTTCGAAGCGGTCCGCCATGACTCCGGGGAGAGAATAACCTGCATCCGTCTTTGTGAGGATGAACAAGCCGAGGCGGTCAATGGATCTTTGTACAAATATCAACCGCTCCCTTTGCTGCTTTCCGCCGTTTTCGAGCATGTTCGGGGGAAGCGTGAGGGAACTGCCGCCCCGGAGGGAAGATCACGAGTTTACGGAGTAACGGGTGCCGTAGGCGGCTGCGGGAAGACCACGCTGGCACTCCACCTGGTCCGGCATTTGGCTTCGGAAGGTAAACGGGTTTTCTATCTGAATTTGGAGACGATTCAAAGCGGGGACTTATCCGCCCCGGGAAGAGGAGCGGCAAGCGCGGAGGCAAACGCCGGACTGGCACGCCTTCTTTATGATCTGAAAGCCGGGGAAGAGCGACAGGCGGTGCCCAAACTCCCGGTCACCGCTTACTGCCTCCGCCACCCGGTTCTTCATGGCGACACGTTTGCACCGCTCGATAATCTGGATGAACTCATGGAGATTGGCAGAAGGGAGGCCGCCGCATTAATGGAGTTCATCGCCGGAAGCGGCCTTTATGATGTTGTGCTCGTCGATACCGATTCTTTTCCGCACGAACGAACGGAAACGGTGATGGAGAAATGCGACAAATTGGTCTGGATGGTCGCGGACGATTGGGGAGCCATCAGGAAAACGGGCGCTTGGCTCGCACATCTGGAGAAAGCACGACCCGCCCTGTTTAACGCGGTCATGTCCAAAACGATGTTTGCGGCCAATCGGATTTCGGGTGAGGTCCAGGCTTTGACTCAGGAGAAAGGCATTCAAATTGCGGCCTTTCTCCCCTTGATCCCGGCTTGGACCCAGGGGAACCGGCAGGGTGGAATCATGCATTCCCCGATATACCAGCGGGAGGTGATGAAACTTATCCGGATGCTGAGCGGCCGAAAGGCGGATTCCGGGAAGGGAGGAGAGGAGCGCTTTGATTCAGGGAGATCTTTTTACCGTGCTTAGAGGGGAAATTCGCTCGGGTTTGGATGTTACCTCCACGCTGGAGGACGAACAATTGATGGCTTACATCGAGCGGCGAGTGCTTGAGGAATCGCGGATAGCCGGCCTGACGGCGGCGGAGAAGCGGAAATGGGTACGACGGTTGTACGATTCCTTCCGGGGGCTGGACGTTCTACAGCCGCTCGTCGACGACCGGAGCATTACGGAGATCATGATCAACGGGCATGATGAGGTTTTTGTCGAAAAAGATGGAAAGGTGCTCCGTCTGCCGGCTCGGTTCGAATCCAGGGAGCGCTTGGAAGACATCATCCAGACGATCGTATCCGGCGTCAATCGGGTGGTGAACGAGTCTTCCCCTATTGTCGACGCAAGGCTTAAGGACGGTTCACGCGTCAATATCGTTCTGCCGCCGATCGCGTTGAAAGGGCCGACGATGACCATCCGTAAATTTCCCGAGCATCCGATGACGATGCGGGATCTGGTCCAGAGGGGGGCGCTCGGACAAGAGGCCGCCGAATGGGTGCAAACGCTTGTGAAGAGCAAATACAACATTTTTATCAGCGGGGGGACGGGGTCAGGCAAAACGACTTTCCTAAACGCATTGTCGCAATACATCCCCTCGGATGAACGGGTGATTACGATCGAGGATTCCGCCGAACTGCAAATCGTCACCGTACCCAATCTGGTTTCGCTGGAGACGCGAAACGCCAATACGGAGGGCAGAGGCGAAATTACGGTGAGGGACTTGATCCGCTCCTCTTTACGCATGCGTCCGAACCGGATAATCGTCGGGGAGGTCCGCGGCCGGGAGGCGCTGGATATGCTGCAGGCGATGAATACGGGACATGACGGCTCCCTTTCAACAGGTCACGCCAACAGTACGGCCGACATGATCAGCCGTTTGGAGACGATGGTGCTCAGCGGAGCGGATCTGCCGATCGCCGTGGTGAGGCAGCAGATTGCCTCGGCAATCGATATTTTCATTCATTTAGCAAGACTTCGGGACCGTTCGAGACGCGTGACCGAAATTTCGGAGGTGATCGGCATGAAAGATGGGGAGGTGATGCTTAACCGGTTATATCAGTTTTGCGAGCATGGGGAGAATGAGGGAAAGATCATCGGCCGGCTGGAAAGGACGGGAAATCGTCTTCTGCATGGAGAGAAACTGGCTATGGCCGGATTCAACCGGGAATGGACGGAGGAAAAAAAGGGGGGAGGCGGGTGAAGGAGCGGATAAGCGGCGGACCGCCGAGATCTAACCGGCAAGAACCGGACAGGGTAAACCGTCCGCTTACGGATTATCGCGTTTACGTATTGTCCGTTCGCCAGAAATGGAGCTGCCTGCTGTTAGGAGGGGTCGGATTATTCGGCATTGGCTTTGTTTTCTTCCATTCCGTAACGATCTCTATGCTGCTGTCGGGAGGAACGTTTTTTCTGCCTAAACATTTGAGCAAATACCTGCTGCGAAGGAGACGGGAAAAGCTTGGCTTGCATTTCAAGCAGGCTTTGTACTCCTTGTCCTCGTCGCTGGCGGCCGGGCGTTCCGTGGAAAACGGCTTTCGGGAAGCCATCGCCGATTTGAAACTGCTCTATCCCGACGGTAGTAATGATCTGATTGCCGAACTGGCCATCATATGTACCCGTCTGGAATACGGGCAGCCGATCGAAGAAGCGCTACAGGATTTCAGCAGGCGGGCAGGCATCGAGGATATCAGCAATTTTGCCGATGTTTTTACCACAAGCAAACGCACTGGAGGAGATTTGGTGGAAATCGTAAGGCGGACTTCCGCCATTATCAGCGAGAAGCTTGAAATCAGTCAGGAGATCGCGGTTATGATCGCTCAGAAACGTTTTGAGGCGAAAGCGATGCTCGCGGCCCCCGTACTCTTTTTGATGTTCATGGACTTGACATCACCGGATTACATGAGGCCTTTGCACAGTGGGGTAGGGCTGCTGATTTCTGCCGTCGCCCTGTTGATTTTTGTGGCTTGTTCATGGCTGATACTTAAAATTATGGACATCCGCATCTAGGAGGTAGTGGCTTTTTGAAGCTCCTGGGAGGAATGTTGTTAGTGTCCCTGCTCGGTTTGTGGGGGAGCTTGTACCTTAAATCCAAAGGAAGATACGAAGCATACAACGGGCTTGTCATGGAGGGAATCCGGCTGCAAAAGATAGCCCCTCCCATGCTGTTTTTGCTGGAGAAGCTGAAATTATCCCAGAGGGTGCCTTTCTTCCTTTTCAAAATTCAACGTACGGTCCAGAAGCTTGCCGGGGATCGAAGGGGCGGTGATTTGGCCCGTCTTTTTCTGGCGGAAATGCTCTCTTACAGCTGGTTGTTGATGACGCTCGGCAGTTTGATGACCTTGCTCATGGGAGGCGATGGGAGCGGGCTATTGTTGGGGGGAATCCTGGCTGTGCTGCTTCCGGCGGCCTTGATCAATGATCTGCATCGCAAGGTAGTCCGGCGCGAAAGAGAGGTACTGCTCGAACTGCCCGAGTTTTTGAACCAGTTGATCTTGCTGGTTGGAGCCGGATCTACCGTCCAGCAGGCGATTAAGCATTGCTTGGAACGAAGGAAGGAAGAACAAAGCCACCCGCTGTATCGCGAACTGCTGCAAATGCAGAGGGAGTGGGAAAGCGGCGATTCGTTTCAGCATGCGATGGAAGGCTTCAGCAAACGATGCGGCATTCAGGAGGTGTCCGTCTTTACAACCGCTGTACTGCTCAATTTTCGCCGTGGTGGCAACGATTTTGTACTGGCTTTGCGCGATTTGTCCCACTCTCTTTGGGAAAAAAGAAAGGCGGTGAGCAAAACGCTCGGAGAGCAGGCCTCTTCCAAACTCGTTTTTCCCATGGTGTTGCTGTTTGTTGTCGTGATTATTTTAGTGGGGGCTCCGGCCTTTATGATTATGGATTTGTAGCGAGGACATTTGAATATATGTAATGGGGAGTGATGCCGGTGTTGGCTATGGTGAACGAAAAATTGAAGGGGTTTTGGCGCAATGACGAGGGGCTTGGCATGCTGGAGATGATTTTGATCATCGCGGTCATCGTAATAATTGCGATTATTTTTCGGACCCAGCTTAAGGAAATCGTCACGAGTCTGCTTGGCAAGGCCAAATCAAAAACGGAAAATTTTATGGACGGACAGTGAAATGCGGCGGCTGCTGCAAAATCAAAAAGGGAGTTTTACCCTTGAAGCTTCCCTTGTTCTCCCGGTTATTTTAACCACATTGCTTATCCTGATATTTTTCTGCATGTTTCTTTATCAACGCGCAATGCTCGGTCAAGTCGCGGCGGTTGCGGCGGAACGCAACGCCTATGTCTGGGATAATAGCCATCGAAAGCCGGAGACCGGCGCATTTGAGGAAGGAAGCTATGACCCGCTGTATTGGAGGTTGACCGATGACGGGATGCTGCAGACTATCTTCGGTATTACCGGCCAAAACACGGAAGTTCTTGCCGCACTTCCCGTAAACGGAGAAAACGAGGAAGGTGCTTTGCCTTTAAGAAAACTCAATCGGGTCGGACAGAACATTCCCCCGGAAATGAAAGGCGGGATTACCTACGATAACAAGCTTTTGCTGCGAAAAGTCGGCGTGACCTTGCATCGCTTCTCCCCGCTGGCCCCGCTTGAAAAGGCCGTTGGGGATATCACTCAAGACGCCTTGGCGGAAGCTTATATCGTCGATCCCGTGGAGTGGATTCGCAGCGTTAATCTGGCTGGATATTACGGAGCCAAATTTAAGGGCGGCGGTATGGACAAGCAAGAGGCGGGAAAAGCGCTTGCGTTGTTCGGAAAGTAGCGGCTTTAAATCTGAAAGATGTTGATTTGCGATTAAAGCTGGTGAGAGGGGACGGTAGATATAAGTTTTTTTAATCGCGAGCGTGGGGAACGGGGAGCCGTTTCGGTATTTTTGATTATGATTTTTGCCGTCGTGTTTGCCTTTGTTTCCATTTTTGTGGATTTTGCCCGCATTTCCGCCCTCCAAGCAAAAGCGGAGATGCTGGCCCATGCCGCTTCCCGTTCTGTTATGTCGACTTATGATCCGCAATTGCTTGAGAAGTACGGTTTGTTTGCTTTCGGGGAAACGGATGCCAATTACTTGATGTCCAAGGTGCTCCAGACGCAATTTGACACGTTGAACTCGAGCGAAAGCTTGCCGATTGTAAACGCCGAGCTCGATTCGTCTTCCGTTGAGCTTCTGCGTCCGCTGGGGACTTATGCGGTATTTGAACAGCAAATCAGGGAGCAGATGAAATACAAAGCGCCGATCGATTTTACGATCGAGATCGTCAACCGCTTCAAACCGATGTCCGGGATGATGAAGGAGGCCTCCAACACGGTCGACTTGCTCGGGAAGCTGCAGAAGCTCTATGAACGCCGGGAAGCGAAGCTGGACGATATGCTGGATAAACAAACAAGGGCTAGCGTCCAGGTCGAAAAATTCGGGATTTGGGTACCGAGGGCGGGCGGTTCGGCCGGAGACGGAGAGCCGGAGGATATCTCCACCGCAGCGGATGTGGCGGCCCAGTACGGAGAGTACGCCCGTAAATTGGAGGAGGACCGTGACAGAGAGCCGCTGGAAAAGATGTATACCCTGGAAATCGGCAGATATCGCTCGGGGGCTTCAAGGGTGTTCGATCGCTTAAGGGATGGCAATAGGGAGGCGGGGCAACTTCATCGGGAACTGCTGCCGGAGGCGAAACGGCTTTTGAATGAGGCTAGGGAAATCAATGCAGAGATGAAACGGATCATCAAAGAGGCGGAGGAACGGCCCGCTCAGAACGGCTATAATGCGATGGCCCATGCGGAAAGCACGGGCGGTAACGATATGTTGTCCGGCGGGGAGCAAATCGATCAGATCCGCCGGAGAAGTCCGGAACTGATCCTCCCGGAGGAGTTGTTCACCGACTTTGAACATGATATTTCGCGGCAAGCCGCTGATTATGCAAAAACGGATGCCGCCGTTTCTTCGTTTTTGGCCGTGGAGGGCTCCGTTTTAGCGGCGGCTTGCTCGGAGGGCGGATTATTTTCGAACCTAGAGCGGATGCGATCGGAAGTGGGCGGGTATGCACGGAATTACGTGGACTCCGGAGCGGGAAATCTGCTGGAGCAAAACCGAAGGAAGCTGGGGGATCACCGTTCCTCGGACGCTGAACGGAAAGCGACCGAGAAGAAAGCCGCGACCAAGCTAAAGGAAGCTGGTAATCTGATTGGACAAATTTCCGGGTTGAAAGAAAAGCTTAAAGAGGAGCAAAAGCAGTTTGACCAATTAGAAGCCTATTTCCACGCTAACCGGGAAGTGAACAGCCATTCCGATTCGGCCAAAGGGGGGAAAGACGCAGATCCGGGGGCAGATCCGTATGAAGCGGGGGGTGAAGCCATGGAGGGAATGGATTCGCTTTATGGAGGATTTTCCGGATTACTGCAGGGGATGACGGACAACTGCTTCCAAACCGAATATATTGCAAGCTATTTCCGATTCTTTGATGTCAGTTCGCTCAAGGGACTGTTGAAGAAAGGGGGCGCGGGAAAAGAAGGGGTGATTTCCGCTGCCTTTACGGCGGACCGTCAGGAAGTGGAGTATATATTGTACGGATTTCATAATCCGGCGGGAAATCTCGCAGCGGCCTACGGGGAAATTTTCACGCTACGGCTGGCGATCAGGACGATGGAAGGATTGGTCAAAAACGCCTCCAAAGGAAATCCGCTGCTGATTTTGGCATCCGCTCTCCTTTACGGGGTGGAGAATGCTATAAAAGACCTCATGGATCTGACCCAAAAAGGCAGTCTTGAGCTAAGCGATTATTTAAAGGTTCAATTTTCCTACAGGGACCATCTACGTCTATTCTTATTGGTTCACGGCCGGAACGGGAACAGGCTGTCCCGGATGCTGGCCGTCATTCGGATGAATACGGGGATTGCGACCGAGGAACGGGCTACGTATTTAAAAGGAAGCGTCAACGTCTCCTCTCCGCTCTGGTTTTTGCCGGGGGTTGCCAAGGCGATGAGTTCGGCGGGGGTTCTCTCGGGAAGGGTGGAAGGAAGCCGATATGTCGCGAGCAAACAAGCGGATTTCTCTTATTAATGAACAGCCTGGGACGAAGGGCAGCATTGTACTCGAGGCTTCCTTGGTCATGCCCCTGTTTGTCATGGTTATCTTCCTGTTCATATACATGGTTCAGATGACCCTGATCTCCACACAGATGCAAGCCGTTGCCGCCAATGCGGTAAGGCAGGTCTCCGCTCATATGTATCCTGTGGCGTTGGCGTTCTCCAAATCAACGGCGGGGGAAGGGGCGAACGGACATGAAGTTGAATCTCGGTCGGACGGTTGGAGGATGCCGGAATTATCTTTGTCCGGGTGGGCGGGCGAATACGCCTCCAAGCTGCCGCCGCCCTTCTCCGGTTGGGTTCAGTCTGCGGCGAACCGGGGGGACGAGCCTTTGCAAGAGGTGAGGGACAGTCTGTCCGAACAAGTTCTCGATCCGGCGTTGAAACCGATGCTGCGTCCTTTTTTAAAGGGGACTTGGCTGAAGGAAGAACGGCTCCATGTTCACCGGGTCACGGTCCCTGATTTGAAGACAGGCAGAAATCCTTATTTCGGCCTCGAAATCAGCTACGAACTTCCGATCAAGGTTCCTTTAACCGGGCGACGGATTTTACTCCGGACGAGGGCGGAAGAGCGGCTGTGGATCGGAGATACCGGGGAGCAAAAAGGCAAGGAGGAGGGGGAAGGCGAATCGGGCCAAGGGAAACCCGCCTCCATTTTATCCAAACCCGAACCCGCCTACGCGGGTCACCGGACTCGTGTGAAGGCCCTTATAGAACCGGGAACGGAAGCCAGACTTACAGTTTATTACAAAAGTGGGGTCAGTAAAGCCAAGTATTTGGGAACCGCAACCGCCGGAAATGACGGAATTGTGGAATGGGAATGGCTTGTTGGCGGAAATACGACACCGGGTACATGGACGCTGGAGATAGAAACGGAAGGCGGACTCAAAACAACCGCACAGTTTAATGTCGAAAGCCCATAATCCGGTTCGACGGGAAATCATTTGCCTTCGCAGGGGGATTGGGGAATATGGCTGGGGAGTATGTAGGGGTTTTTATTTTATTGGGGGCCGCCTTTTTAACGGACCTGAGATCCATGAAAATACCGAACGCCTTGACGATATCCGGCGTCTTGGCCGGGTTGCTGTGGCATCTCCTCGATGAAGGATGGGGAGGCGCTCTGTTCGCTTTGAGAGGGGCGGCCATAGGGTTTGTCCTAATGCTGGTGCTGTATTGCTTCGGCGCGATTGGCGGGGGCGACGTAAAGCTGTTCGCGGGAATCGGCGCATGGACCGGAGCTCAGATGACATTGCATATTATAGTATATTCCATCCTTTGCGCCGGTTTAATCGGGGTGATCATCTTGATTTTGCGGCGGGAAGTATTTGCCCGGATACGCGGTATTCTGCGGAACTTTCTGGGCGCTGTCCTGCTGAAGAGCTGGGCTCCCGTCCGGTCGGGATTGAAGAACCAGCTGCAATTTCCGTTTATGCTTGCGGTTCTTCCCGCAGCGATCCAGGCGGTAATTTATCTATCCTAGCGGGAGGGAGGACATAGGACGATGCCGGAATTGACGGCCGATTTTATTAGAAACGGCGGAACCTACATGGTGTTGGGCGCTAAGGGCGGCCTCCATTCGAGGCAGTTCAACCGGGTTCAGCGGAGCATGCTCTCATCGGTTTCCATCCCGAATTTACTGCGCCTGGATGTCAGGGAAGTCGATTTTGAGGTCAGTCTGCATTATGAGATCACCGGCAAGCGCATGCTGTCCCAATGCTTGAAGCAAGAAAAGATCACGATGCCTGAACTCTACGGTTTGCTGATGCAAATCGCTGAAGCGCTGGATGACTGTAAGCAATTTATGCTGACGCCGCTTAATTTTTACCTGGATGTAGATTTTATATTTGTCGAGGAGCCCTTATCCTCCGGAATTCTCTATTTTACATACTTGCCTTTTACAGAGACGCTCTCGGCCGAATCGCTTTCGGGAGCATTGATCGGACTGATCACCAGGTTGATTACGTCGGTTTCAACGATGGAGGGTGAAGGAATTCAACAACTGCTCCGCCTTTGTTCGGACGAGCTTTTTTCATTGTCCGAGTTTAAGAAGCTGCTGGTCCGTCTGATGGCGGGGGAGGAACCCGCCTCGGCAGGCGGAACGGGCTATCATGGCCCGGAGAAACTTCCCTGCCGCCCGGATTCGCGTTCTTCCGCCGCCACAATCAAGGAATATGTGCCCGAGCAAGATGTTCCTGCTTCCGCCGGCGATTTATATACATCGATCTCCGACATTTACGGGGAAGAAGTTTGCTCGGCTTTTCCCGGCGCATCGGAACCGGGGGGGCGGATTTCGCAATCGTCGGCATCTTCTCGGGTCTACACCTATATTTTTGGCGGGACGGTGCTGGCGGCTGCTCTCCTGTGGAAGCTGATTTACTTCGATCATCCCGGCAGCTTGAACAGAAGCATATGTCTTGCCTTAACGGTATTGCTAATAGCGGCGGCCTTGCTAATATTACGAGGGCGATGGTCTCTGCTGCTTGGAAGCCGACCATTGAAGGTGGGCGATGCTAACAAGAATGAAATGGCGGAACAAGCAGACGAGGATAACGAGGATTCGTCCTGGAAACAAAGCTGGCGCTGGGATCATCCATCCGGTTCCGAACTTGGCAGCACTCCTCCTTTGAATCAAGCTGCTTCAAACCAAACCGCCTCAAACCAGGCGTTCAACATTTGGCATGGAAGCGTTCTTGAACCGCAGGAGTCAGGTCCGGCCGTCCCGTCACCTCCTTTGCCTGAGCAGCGCACGGTGCTGCTCAGGGAAGCGGCGGTGCCGGAGAAGCTATCTTCTTCGACTGCGAGATTTACCCTGGAGCGTCGGCAAACGGAGCAAGCAGCGGAATCTAACCCGGAAATTATCACCCTCCGCAAAGGCAGCTTCGTGATCGGGCGTTCTGAGGAGATATGCCAATATGTGGACGTCACGCCGGGGGTCTCCCGCGCTCATGCGGAACTGATGGTACTGGAGGAGGGGTGCTCGTTAAAAGACCTGGGTTCGCGAAACGGAACGGTGCTCCGGGGAGAACCGATCGCCCCGTATAAGAGCTACCCCATGAATCCGGGGGATTCGTTTACCATTGCCGATTGCACATACATTTTGCGTCAGCGGGGCTTGGGGGCTAATTTGGATTGACCGTAGATAATCCGACCAAAAGGGTGTATAATGATCGAGAATCATTCTCAATTACATTATTTTGGTTTATAATTGCTTTATGTTTTACTACTGTCAACTTGTCAAAAGGATGGATTAATTCATGGCAGCCACAACCCAAGCTACAAAAGCAAACCGCCGTTCCCGGCCGCTTGCGGCCAGTCTGATTTTGATCGGCGGCGTTATATTGCTCGCTTTCGCCATCGGCTTGTCCATTTCCGTCGGAGCCGCCGATATCAGGCTCTCGACGGTATGGGAAGCTCTGTTTCATTTCGACGCCGGGCGGACCGAGCATCAAATCATTCTCGACATGCGCCTTCCCCGCGCGGTAGCCGCGGCACTGATCGGCGCGGCGCTTGCGGTCGCGGGAGCGATTATGCAGGGAATGACAAGAAACCCGATGGCCGATTCCGGGCTGCTCGGACTGAACTCCGGTGCGGGACTTGCGTTGGCGATTTGTTTCGCGCTTGTCCCGGGGACGCCGTTTCTTCTGATGATGTTGTATTCTTTCATCGGTGCGGCGGCCGGGGCGGGTCTCGTATTCGGTATCGGCTTCCTCTCGAAAGGCGGCATGACTCCGGTCAGACTTACCCTGGCGGGGGCTGCTGTGAGTATGCTGCTCGTTGCGATCAGCGAAGGGATCGCCTTGTATTTCAAGGTCGGCCAGGATCTGGCGTTTTGGTACGCCGGCGCGGTCACCGGGACGACCTGGGAGCAATTGAAATTCGTCGCCGTAGGCGTTCTCGTCGGTTTGGTCGGGGCGCTCTCTCTTTCCAAGTCAATCACCCTGCTTAGTCTGGGTGAGGAAGTGGCTACCGGACTGGGGCAGAGGACGGGGCTGATCAAAGCGCTCAGCATGGTCTTCGTACTGATTTTGGCGGGAAGCGCCGTTTCGCTTGTCGGAGCCATCGGTTTCGTCGGTTTGATGGTCCCTCATGTCACCCGGTTTTTGGTGGGCGTCGATTATCGCTGGGTCGTCCCGTCTTCCGCGGTCTTGGGCAGCTTGCTGATGGTCTTTGCGGATATTTTGGCGCGGATGGTTAATCCGCCCCATGAGGTGCCGATCGGTGCGCTCATCGCCGTCATCGGAGTTCCTTTCTTCCTTTATCTAGCGATGAAGCAGAAAGGAGGGCTCGATTAATTATGAACGGACCGGATTATAGCGCTCATTTGCGGAGGAAAGCGGCGAGATCGTACGGGTTTATCCTGCTATTCGCTGTATTGATTCTAATTGTTTTTGTCATCAGCATGAACACGGGATATATACGGCTTTCGCCAGGCGACGTGTTCCGGACCTTGTTTGGTATGGGGACGGAAAAACAGGAGTTGATTCTCTATGATTTCAGGCTTCCGCGCATTGTCATCTCCGTTCTGATCGGGATGGGAATGGCGGTGTCCGGTTGTATTTTCCAGGGAATCTCCCGCAACCCGTTGGCCGATCCCGGCGTTCTCGGCATCAATGCGGGTGCCGGTTTGGCCGTTGCCTTGTTTATTTCGTTCTACCCTACGACGGCGGCGGCGCCGGTATTTCTGATGCCGGTTCTCGCCCTTTTGGGAGCCGCGTCGGCGGCGGTCCTGATCTATGTGCTCTCTTACAAAAAAAATTACGGACTTCAGCCGATTCGGATGGTGTTGGTGGGAATCGCCGTGGCCGCCGGCATTAATGCGGCGATGATCATTCTCCAGCTCAGGCTTCGTCCGGAAAACTTCCAACTGCTGCAGGTTTGGCTGGTAGGAAGCATCTGGGGCACTTCTTGGAAGTATGTTCTGGCGCTGCTTCCGTGGATATTCATTCTGATTCCCTATGTATTTATGAAAGCACGGGCGCTCAATGTACTTAGTTTGGGGGATCAGACGGCAACGGGACTCGGTACGCAAATCGAGCGGTCCCGGCTTGGGCTGTTGGCCGCGGCCGTCGGCTTGACCGGAGCTTCCGTCGCCGTAGGCGGAGGGATTTCCTTTGTCGGGCTGATCGCCCCGCATTTGGCGAGGCGGCTGGTTGGCCCGAAACACGAGTTTTTGATTCCGGCCTCCGCCTTGGCCGGCGGGCTTCTGGTCATCGTCGGCGACACGCTGGGCAGATGGGTACTCCAGCCGACGGAAATTCCGACGGGCATTGTCGTAGCGATCATCGGAGCCCCTTACTTCTTGTATTTGCTGGCGAAATCGAAGAATTGAGAGATTGGGAGAGTCGCGACATCCTGGAAAAAAGCCGTCCGCTGCAAGCGCGGACGGCTTTTTTTAGGCGTGCAGATCGGCCAAAGCCTCCTGCAACCCGGGGTGAATGAATTGAAATCCGGCTTCGAGCGCGGCCGCCGGAATCACTTTCTGGCCTTCCAACAGCAGCATGGATCTGTCGCCAAGCAGCAGTTTCAGGAGGAAAGCGGGGACGGGAAACCAGCTGGGGGTTCGGTGAACCCGTCCCAATACGGCGCTGAATTGCTCATTGGTCACGGGAAACGGACTGACCGCATTAACGGGACCGGCCATCGCCGGATTCTTAAGGCAGAAGTCTATCAAGCGGACCAGATCGTTTAAGTGAATCCAAGGGACCCATTGCCGACCGGTACCGACCTTTCCGCCTAAGCCGAGACGAAAGGGAAGCCGCATCAGCGGATAAGCGCCGCCGTCGTTGCCGAGAACGACTCCCGTACGCAGCAGGATGAGGCGGCGGTCCGGGAAGCTTTGCTTCGCGGCCGCCTCCCACCGCTCCGTCACCTCCCATAGAAAATCTCCGTTCCCTTCCGTACGCTGGGCCGCTTCCGTAAATTCTCCGGTAAGTGAGGTGCCGTAAATTCCGACGGCGGAGGCCTGGACGACGACCTCGGGTCCTGGACTTAACGCTGCCGCAAACTGAGCGACCTTTCGGGTTGTCGTCAACCGCGACTCCAGGATGATCCGCCTGGCTTTCGGGGTCCATCTTTGGTTGAGTGAAGCTCCCGCCAAATTAACGATGGCTCGAACATCGCTTAACGGAGAAAGATCGCGTTCCAGCTCGCTCCATGTACAATGGATCAGTCCGGACGCGACGGAATGGGATCCACGGTTTCCGCTTTTTCTGGAAACGACGACGACTTGGCTGCCCTCTCTTACCAAATAGGCCGCTAGAGCCCTGCCGATAAACCCCGTTCCGCCAAAGATAGCGATCTTCACGGAAATCCCTCCTTAAGAAAAAGTCCGGACCTGCGATAGTCAGGACCGGATGCCGTTTTTCGAAACCTATTTGTTCATTAAATGCCGATATGGCCGGTAATCAATTTGATTTTTCTCCAGAAACTGAATCAGAAACTTGTTGTCCCGCTTTGGCGTCGCCGTAATATACCCCTTGATGCAATGATCCCGGGTCACTTCGGTGGCTCCTTCCTCCAGGGCGATACGGCCGATTTCCGCCGCGATCGAATGCTTGGCGATATCGCGGAAAGGACCGGGCACAGGCTGCACCAATAGATTAAGAAAAGCCTTGGCATCGTCCCCCCAAAGATGGCGGCTTTTTTCGACCCAGTGGTTTTGCCAGTCCAGCTTGGACATGCCGTCCGCCTTGGGAAGCACTTTCAAAAATTTCCGGAACATAAAAAATCCGCCGATCGTCATCATGCCAAGCAGCACAAAGCCCCAAAAAACGATCGTATTCAAAAACAGGTTACTTGGTCCTCCCGAGGATAGCGGAAGCAGCAGGGCCTGATAGGGCATGGGTACAATCACCTCGATATTCTAACTGTGATTTTTCTCGTTGATAAAAATTATAACGTATTTTCAAGTTTATGACGAGACTCCTTGACCCCGCCGAAAATCTACGGAAGGAACAGGAGGAACCTTTTTTGCATAATGATAGATTTCATGCTCGGGTTGAAGGCTTGGCCTAGCTTTATTTTGCTATTCAAGATAAAATAGGGATGTTTAGCGATTTACTGTCCAAAAGGGGGAAGAAAAAATGCTTAAAATTGGCTCCCATGTTTCGTTTTCGGACAAAGGGCTCTTAAGCGCAACTTCGGAGGCCGCTTCCTACGGCTCCAGCTCGTTCATGATATATACCGGCGCACCGCAAAATACGCGCCGCAAACCGATCGAATCGATGCATATCGAGGACGGCAAGGCGGCGATGGCTACGGCGGGGATCGACGAGATCGTCGTCCACGCTCCATACATCATCAATTTAGGCTCGTATAAGTCCAATACGTATCAGCTCGCGGTGGATTTTTTGCAGGAGGAAATCCGGCGGACCCATGCCCTGGGCGTGAGGAACATCGTCCTTCACCCCGGCGCGTTTACCGATAAAGATGCGGAATACGGCGTCGAACGGATCGCGGAAGGCCTGAACCAGGTGCTGAACGGTACCGATGAAACCGAGGTCAATATCGCGTTGGAAACGATGGCCGGAAAGGGAACGGAGGTCGGCCGCAGTTTTGAGGAGATCGCGGCGATCATCGACAAGGTGCAGCATAATGAGCGGTTGACGATCTGTATGGACACCTGCCATATCCATGATGCCGGATATGATATCGTCAACGATCTTGATGGCGTGCTCCGCCAGTTCGACGACCTGATCGGTCTGGATCGGCTTGCGGTCGTGCACATCAATGACAGCAAAAATCCGATCGGCTCGCGCAAGGACCGCCATACCCCGATCGGCAGCGGCTGGATCGGTTTTGAAGCAATCCACCGCGTCGTTCACCACGAGGCGCTGCAAGGACGTCCTTTTATCCTCGAAACGCCGTGGGTGGGCAAGGATCCCAAAACCCAGCGCCCGATGTACGAGATGGAGATCGCCTTGCTGCGCGGGGATTTGGCCGGGCGTTTCGGCGAGGGCATCTTGACCGAGGTGGAGCAGCTTAGCGCGTTCTTTGCCGGTCAGGAAATTCATCCGCGCGCGTTCGTGCTGGACACCTGGAATTTGCTGAAGAGCGATGCCAAAGCGAAAAAGGCGGACCCGCGTGAGCCGTTGGAACGGCTTTACGATCTCGTGACGGCAGCCGATCTGTTTCCGGAATATAATGAGGAACAGATCAACCAGCGTCTGGTGGCTTGGCTCGCAACCGCTAAAGGATAACAACGACTACAGGGGGATGCAAAGGAAAGATGGAAACTCATATCAAAACCGGCGGCCGCCCCGCCAAACCTTACGAAAGCAACCGCGCCCGGATGCTGATCTCTTGTCCGGACGGACCGGGTATCGTATCGGCCGTATCGCGTTTTCTTCATGAGCACGGCGCGAATATCGTTCAATCGGATCAGTATACGATGGATCCGGAGGGTGGCATGTTTTTTATGCGCATCGAGTTTGACCTCGATCAGCTGGAGGAGCGGGCAGCCGGTCTCCAGGAGGACTTCGCGGCGATCGCCGACAAGTTCGACATGCAATGGAACCTGTACCAGCTAAGCCGCAAGAAGAAGCTGGCGATCTTCGTGTCCAAGGAAGACCATTGTCTGGTCGAGCTTCTGTGGCAGTGGCAGGCGGGGGACCTGGATGCCGAAATTTCCATGGTCGTCAGCAACCATCCGGACATGAAGGAGTACGTTGAATCTTTCGGAATTCCGTACCACCATATTCCGGTGACGCCGGAAACGAAGAAGGAAGCGGAACGAAAGCAGCTGGAACTCGTCAACGGCAAAGTGGATCTGATCGTACTGGCCAGATACATGCAGATCGTATCGCCCGCTTTGATCGAACCGTACCGGAACCGGATCATCAACATTCATCATTCCTTCCTTCCGGCCTTCGTCGGCGGGAAGCCTTATGCTCAAGCCTATGATCGCGGGGTGAAAATTATCGGCGCGACGGCTCACTATGTGACCGAAGAGCTTGACGGAGGGCCGATTATTGAGCAGGACGTCCAGCGGGTCAGCCACCGCGACAATGTGAGCGAGCTGAAGCGCATCGGAAGAACGATCGAGCGCGTAGTGCTCGCAAGAGCGGTGAAATGGCATATTGAGGACCGCATTCTGGTTCATCAGAACAAAACCGTCGTTTTTAATTAAATATCGCTTGTTCCACCGCGCGGCAGAGGCGGATCAGCCGCGCGGTTTTGTTTTTTGGGGAAACTTTTTGCGCCGCCTGCCCGTTAAACATAAAGAAGGAATCTATGGCTGGGAACTTGTTTAGTTCGGAAAGGGGAAACTTGTGTTGCATTCAGTAAAACGATACGTCATGTACGCATGCCTTGGATGGATGCTGGCGGCATTTTGCGTTGCGGGCATTCCGGTATCCGCCGCCGCGGCCGAACCGAAAATCACGGTTCAAAGCGAAGAGGGGTTTGGCGGACTTTTCAAATCCAATGAATGGATCCCCTTAAAAATTTCGCTGACGAGCGATCGGGACATTTCGGGGGAACTGGTGGTGCAAACGGAGGTCCCTTTTACGGGAACCCGCATATCCCACGTACAGCAGGTAGAGTTGCCCGCGGGAACGACGAAGGTGGTTACCTTCGGGATCGAGGGTGACAGTTTCAGCAAAAACAACAATGAAATTCGCTTCTATCAAGGTTCGGCCGAGTCGGGGAAATACATTCCGTTCTCTTCCGGAACACCTTACCTGCAAAGGGCTTCCGTCCGCGGAACGCTGATCGGTGTTCTGGCCGCGGATCCCGATACGATGAATTTTCTCGCGGCCCTTAACGGAAACGTCAACCAGGCGGTGGTCGCCCCGCTAAAAGGGAGCGATATTCCCAACGAGGCGGCGCTGCTGGGCAGCCTGGATGTGCTTGTCATGAACAATTTTCCGGCGGACAGCCTGACCAGGGAGCAGGCGGAAGCGATCCGCTCTTGGGTCGACCGCGGCGGCTCGCTCGTATTGGCCGGCGGACAGGGCTATCCCAAGACCGCAAAAGGGTTTGAGGACCTTTCTCCGGTCGAGTATAAAGGCAGCGCGGATGTATCCTCTTTGCCGAATGTAGCGAAAGCAGGGGGGAAGCCGCTATCTTTAAACGAACCTTTTCCCGTTTCCGAGGCGAGTTTGAAGACGGGGGCAAAGGCGGACATCGCGGAAGGCGATCTGCCCCTGTTCGCCTCCTGGTCCGTCGGTAAAGGAAAAGTCTACTATGCCGCCTACGATGCGGCGATGGCGCCCCTCCAAGGATGGGCGGGGCATCCCGAAGTATGGAACCGGTTGCTGCGGGAGGAGATTTCCGCAAACTCAGGATCCATGGGCCATGGCGGTATGGGCTACGGCAGTAATTTGGCTTCCAATATCAGCTATTTACTGGATTATTTCCCTTCCTTAACGCTGCCTCCATTCTCCGCGCTGTTCTGGCTGCTTCTCGGATACGCCATCCTGGTGGCGCCTGTACTGTATTACATTTTGAAGAGAATCGACAAGCGCGAGTGGGCCTGGGGATTGATTCCCTTGATCGCGGTTTTGGCCAGCGGCGCCGTCTACATGACGGGAACGAGCGGAAAATCGAATCTGCGCAGCCATACGTTAAGCTTCGTGGAGCTGGACGGCAAAGGCCGTGCTTTAAATTCGACGGCTTCGGCTATATTTGTGCCCCGAGGCGGCACTTATAACGTTGCTCTTCCGGCGGGCACCTTTGTATCGGTGACCAGGGAGGACGGATTGCTCTCCGGCGGACAGGCCGGACAATCGAACCGTCAACTGGTCAGAGTTAAACCCGACACAACCGAAGTGAAGCTCCGGGACATGACGCATCGCTCCTTGGCCAAGCTGTGGATGGGCGAAACGATTCTACCCGAGTTCGGGGCCATAAAAATCAATTCCTCGTACGATGACCAGGGGCGCCTGACCGGAACGGTGACGAATGAAACCCATACCGATTTGAAAAAAGCAGCCATTCTTTCCGCGGGGAAAGTCTACCAGATCGGCGATCTCCCCCCAGGGAAAACCGTGCAGATTCCGGCGGGCACCGGTGTGGTTAATACGGGCGATTACGGTTCCACCTTGTATCCGCCGACGGGAAACAAGGAGGATTATTTGCTGCAGCGGCAAAGAGGCATGATCAACCAGTATATGGGCTCGGGATCGGCCTGGACGAAACATACCTTTATCGCATGGAACGAGGAGCCGCTGGAACAGGACCAGTATGAGGTTAACGGAAAGTCGCCGCAGTCCGACCGGCTTAATCTGGTTACCCAATTTTTCGCTCCGAGTTTTGAACAGGGCGGGGCGGTTTCCATTCCTTACGGGATGATAGGGGCCCGGATTACGGAGGTTACAGCAAAAGACTGGGGAACGGAAGGGTCCAACAGAGTCAACATGTCAAACGGAGAAATGACCTTGGAATACACCTTGCCGGATCTTGGCGATCTCCGGATATCAAGATTGATGATCCGCTCCACCTATCCCGGGGATAAAACGACAATAATGATTTGGAACGAAGATCTCGGGAAGTGGGAGAAGTTTGATCTTGGAGCCAAGTTCGAGGCCGACCTCACCAAGAAAGCGGAAGCTTATGTACGCGGGGGGGTTATGAAAGTGAAAATTACAGCCGCAGAATGGACCTACTTCGATCTGCCGGAAATTTCGCTGAAAGGAAAGCAAAACCGATGATTGAAATCAAAAACTTATGCAAGACATACGGCGGTTTTGAGGCGCTGAAGTCGGTGAATCTTACCATTTCCAAAGGAACGGTGTTCGGTTTCGTGGGGCCGAACGGAGCGGGAAAGACGACCACGATGTCGATCCTGGCGACCTTGCTGGCCCCCAGCTCCGGGTCGGCCAGAGTCGGGGGCTTTGAAGTGACGGAGTATCCGCACGAGGTCCGCAAGCGAATCGGATACATGCCGGATTTTTTCGGGGTTTACGACCAGTTCAAAACGACGGAATATCTCCATTTTTACGGGGCCAGCTACGGCATTCCGAGGGACGAAAGAGAGCGGCTGATTCCTCAGTTGCTCGAGCTTGTGAACTTGAGCGATAAAAAAGACGCCTACGTCGACAGCTTGTCCCGCGGGATGAAGCAGCGCCTCTGTCTGGCGCGGTGCCTGGTGCACGATCCCGAGGTGCTGATTCTGGACGAGCCGGCTTCGGGGCTCGATCCCCGGGCTCGCATCGAGATGCGGGAAATTCTGAAGGAACTGAAGCTGATGGGCAAGACGATCATCATCTCTTCTCATATTTTGCCCGAGCTGGCGGAGATGGTCGATGAAATCGGCGTGATCGAGCACGGAACGATGATTGCTCAAGGGCGGGTGAGCGAGATCCAGAATCGGCTCCGGGTCAAAAGAGTGCTGCATATCCGCGTCCTGGACCGGGCCGGCGAACTGGCCGCGCGGCTTAAGGACGAGGCGCATGTCAGCCAGGTCCTCCACGACGAGACGGGCATCCATGTTCATTTCGGCGGTGGCGATGCGGAGCAGTCCCAACTGCTGGGCGGCATCATCGGTTCGGGGTATCAGGTGATCTCTTTCCATGAAGCCCAGAGCAATCTGGAGGATGTCTTCCTGGAAATTACGAAAGGGGGGACGGAACATGAACTGGCGCAACATGTGGATTAATCCCGTCCTGGACAAGGAGTTTCGTCTGCGGATGCGGACGCCGAGGGCCGCGGTGTCGGTGCTTAGTTACGTGCTGGTCATGGGGCTTCTGGCCATGGGCATCATCTACGTGATGACCTCCGGCGGCATGGGCCAGGCCGGAAGAATCGACCCGACCAGCAGCCGGATGATGTTCTATGCGCTAAGCATCGCGCAGCTCGTTCTGATCGCTTTTATGACGCCGGCTCTGACGGCCGGAGTGATCAGCGGGGAGCGGGAAAAGCAGACGCTGAACATGCTGCTGACGACGCAGCAAAGTTCGGCGACGATTATTCTAAGCAAGCTGGTCTCCTCGCTCGGCTTTATAACCCTCCTGATCGTGGCGACACTGCCGGTCTACAGCATCGTGTTTCTGTATGGCGGGGTTTCTCCGAGCCAATTGCTTTCGGTCTTTATTTTCTATCTTTTTGTCATGCTGCTGCTCGGCTCGATCGGAGTGATGTACTCCACGCTGTTCAAAAGAACCATGGTTTCCGTGATCATGACCTACGGGACGGGACTGATCATTTTCTTGGTGACCGGACTCGTGTTCTTGTTTGCCTTAAGCATAGAACAGGCGCAGCAATACGCGGCATCCGGCCCTCCGCAGCCTTATTCCTGGGTCGGGTATGTGCTTGGGCTCAATCCGGCCGGGGCTCTCATCAGCATCCTGGAGCCTTCGTTCTCGGAATCCGCCTTCTTGGTTAACGGGGGCAATTTTCAGGCCAAGGCGCCCATTCCGTTGTGGCTGGAGTTTGTACTCGTTTATGCTGTCGGGATCGTTATTTTTCTCTGGGTGGCCATCCGCAAAATCCGTCCGGTCAGAGGCAAACGATTCCGTCCCGAGAGACCGCGGGAAACAGGCGGCGAAGCGACCGACAAGGTGATGCGAAAGCAGCCATGAATCGTTTAACTAAAAGATGACGGGAGGAGGCGGCAATATGGAGGAGTTCGAGTTCCACCGACAGTTGAAGCTCGTCCGCAGGCGATTACAGCGGTTTCGCGAACTGGACGGGATGAGATGGGGATTTCTGTCGGGGCTTGCCGCCGCCCTTCTGTGGCTGGCTGCCGGCAGATTGTGGCCCTTGGAGGGGCCATGGATGTATGCGGCGGCCAGCATAGGGGTGTTCACAGCGGCCGGCTGGCTGTACGGCCGCTTTAACTGGGTGCCGCTCGCGGAAGCGGCCCGGACGATGGACCGGGCCGAACCGGGGGAGGAGCGGCAGGATCTGCTGGCGACGGCGTTCGCCTTCGCCGGAGAAGACTCGCCGGCCGCCCGTCAGCAACGGGGACAGGCGGAGGCGTACGGCGCGGCCTATATCGGCGAGCTGAAACAGCGCCTGCCGCTGCCGCGCCGCCGCTATTGGCCGCTTGCCGCCGCCGCGGGCCTGCTGGCCGTGCTCCTGCTGGCCGTGCTGCCGAATCCGATGGACGAGACGGTGCGAAAGAACCGCCAAGCGCGGGACTGGGTTCGTACCCAACAGACGGAGACCGAGCGGAAGCTGGAGCAGTTGAAGGCGGAAACGCTGGACCCGCAGGCGAAGACGGCGTTGTCCGACGAGCTGGCCGAGCTCCGGCAGGCTTTGCGGCAGAGTCGAAATCCGGACCAAGCGTTGGACCTTCTCGAGGAAAAAATGCGGAAGCTGGACGAGATGGCGGATAAGCTTGAATTGGAGCAGCGTCGGCGCGAGGATTGGCTCGAGGCCTGGAAAAGCCGCGCCGATACCGGGAAGTTGGGCAAAGCGCTGGAGATGAAGAGCCCCGATGAAGCCGGCAAGGCGGTGGACGAGCTGAGGCAGAAGGCGCCGAGCCTTACCGTGGAGCAGCGGGAGAGCCTGGCGGAAGCGCTTCGGCAACTGGCCGAAACCGCGCCCGACGAAGATGCGGATGCGCAGCGGCTCGGGGAAGCGCTGCGGAAAGCGGCCGCAGCGCTGGAGAGCGGAGAGGCCGCCGGGGCGGACCGGGCGCTGGAGGAATTGGCCGAAGCGATGGAGCGGGACATCCGCGCCTCGGAGACCAAATCCGGCCAAGCCGCGTCCGCGTCCGAGTTGGCGGCGGCCTTGGCGGAGCAGGGGCTGGATTTGGCGGAGGACATGGCCGCCTCCGGGTTGGCCGTTTCGGGCGCCTGGGGCCAGGGCGGCCGGGCGGAGCAGTTGGCCGCCGGAAGCGCCGCGTCCGGCAGCGGCGCTTCTCCCGGCAATGCGCCGGGAGAGAACGCCCCGGGCGGCCGCGGCACCGGTGAAGGAAACGGGCCCGGCGATGGCTCAGGTGCAGGGGCCGGCCAAAGAAGCGGCGGCGGGTCGGGAATCGGCCAAGGCCAGGGCTCGGGTGCGGGGTCCGGAACCGGCGGTCGCGGTCAGGGGATTGGCGCCGGTCAAGGCCAGGGCTCCGGCGCCGGGCTTGGCAGCGGCGGCCGCACGCTGGTGACGACGCCGCGGAGTATTCAGGGCGGCGGCCGGGTCGAAACCGACGGGGGTCCCGCTACCGGAGGCAGTGTGCAAAAAGGAGGCAAGTCTCCGGTCTTGGACGGCGTCAGCCGTCCCTATGAAGAGGTCTACAGCGACTATGCGGCCGAAGCCAAACGGTCGCTGGAGCGGAAGGATCTTCCCCAGCGGATGCAGGGACTGGTCGAGCGTTATTTTACGGAAATTGACCCGGGGTCTTAATCGTTTTTTTGTATTTACAACTAAGGAGGAGATGGATGATGTTGGAACCGATGCCGCAGGTAAAGGCCTGGAGCGACACGATTTCGGCCGTGCGGGAGCAGATCTCCCGTGTGATCGTGGGGCAGACGGACGTGGTGGAGCAGATGTTGTGGTGTATTTTTGCCGGCGGACACGCGCTGCTGGAGGGGATTCCCGGTCTCGGAAAAACGGTGCTGGTCCGAACGATCGCCGATACGCTCGAACTGTCCTTCTCGAGGATCCAGTTTACGCCGGATTTGATGCCGAGCGATATCACCGGGACGAATGTCATCCGGTTCGGGCCGCAGGGGGCGGCGGACGCCGTATTCCAGCCCGGCCCCGTGTTCAGCGGCATCGTGCTGGCCGACGAGATCAACCGGGCTTCCCCGAAAACCCAAAGCGCCCTGCTCGAAGCCATGCAGGAGCAGACCGTTACGGTGGGCGGGGAGACGCGGAAACTGCCGCATCCTTTTTTCGTGCTGGCCACGCAAAACCCGTTGGAACAGGAAGGAACTTATCCGCTGCCCGAAGCCCAGCTTGACCGGTTCATGCTGAAAATTCATGTCGGCTACCCATCCCCGGAAGAGCTTAAGGAAATCGTTCGCCGGACGACCTCAGGGCCCACGCCGGTACCGGACCGACGGACCCAGGTGGCCGATCTGCTGGAGATTCGGCAGGCATCCAGGGAGGTGCTGCTGGCCGACGAGGTGCTGGATTACGGCATACGCCTCCTGATGATGACGCATCCGGAGGAACAGGCCGCACCGGAAGCGGTTCGCAGCTACGTCCGTTTCGGGTCGGGCCCGCGCGGCATTCAATCGATCATTGCGGCGGCCAAGGTGCGGGCGATCTCCAAGGGGCGTCTGCACGTGTCGACCGGCGATATCGCCGCGGTAGCGGTGCCGGCGCTGCGCCACCGGCTGTTCCTCAATTTCGAAGGGCAGGCCATGGGGATCTCGACGGATGCGATCATAAAGGAAATCCTCGCCGTGCTGGAGGGTGCCAGATGAATCAGCCGCTTCTTCCGCCTTCCCTGCTCCCCCGCTTGGAGAGACTGTCCCTGAACTCCGGACGGCAGGTCCGAGGGACGGCCCAGGGCAAGAGACGATCCGGCCGCCTCGGAGCATCCCAGGAGTTTGCCGATTACCGGGAGTACACGCCGGGTGATGATATCCGCCGCTTTGATTGGGGGGTGTACCGGCGGACGGGCCGTCCTTTTGTCCGCCAGTATTGGGACGAGCAGGAATTGATGGTCAGTCTGTATCTGGACGTTTCGGCTTCGATGGATTTCGGCGAGGAGAACAAACTCCGCTACGCGAAAAGGCTGGCGGCGGCGGTCGGCTATATGGCTTTGGCCGCGGACGACCGGGTGGCGGGGGCGGTGTTTACGGATGCGATCCGGCAAAAGCTGCCGGTGATTCGAGGCAAAGCCTCGGTGCTTCGGTTGTTCCGGTTTCTTGAAGAGGCCGTCCCTTCCGGGGTTGGGAACATCCGGACCGCGCTCAGCACCCCCGCTTCGCTGCCCGTCCGTCCCGGCATGGCCTGGATTTTCTCCGATTTGTGGCTTGAGGACGGGGTGGATGGCTTGAAGGACGCGCTCTCCTATCTGCTGGCCGCCGGTCAGGATATCGTGCTGGTCCAGATCGTTTCTCCCGCGGAGATCAAGCCGGCCTTTAGCGGGGATTTACGGCTGGTGGACAGCGAGCTGGGAACGGGTAAAGAACTGGCCATAAGCGGCAGAGTCCTGGAGAGCTATGCGGCGGAATGGAAGGATTATACCGGCCGAATCTCGGCTTTCTGCTTGGAGCGCGGTATTCGCTACGTTGTGATCCCCACGGATTTGCCATTGGAAAAGGGGATTTTTCAGACCCTTCGCACTGCGGGGCTCCTCGGTTAAAGAACGGTTTTATAAACAAGGAAAGGGGGGAAGAGCGGATGGAATTCGCTTCCTGGGCCGGCCTGTGGTTCGGACTTGCTTTGCCGGCGATCGTCGTCATGTATCTGTTTAAGCGAAAATATGCGGATATGCTCGTCCCCAGCCATATGCTGTGGAACCGGGTGCTGCGCAATATGGAAGCGAACCGCCCTTGGCAAAAGCTGCAGAACCGGCTGCTGTTGTGGTTTCAGCTGCTTGTGGCCGCCCTCCTCACGGTTGCGTTGATGCTGCCTTTCGTGTGGGTTCAAGGCGGATTTCAAGGCCATACGGTCATCATTATGGACACGTCGGCCAGCATGAGCGCAGCCGCCGAGGCGGGGGAGAACGGCGAGGCGGAGCCGGTCAGCCGGTTAGACCGGATGAAGGAGCGGCTTTCGGAGTACATCGGAAACAAAGGGGTCGACGAGGAAATCACGCTGCTTCAACTCGGCGGCAAACCCGAAGTTTTAATGTCGAAGGAGTCGGACAAGGACAAGCTTCGCCGGGCGGTGTCGGGGATTTCTCCGGATTACGGCTCGGCGGCTTACCGGGAAACGCTGTCCCTGGCCACGGCATTAACCCGAAGCGATTCCGGGGCACGCATCATGCTGTTTTCGGACAGCCCCTGGAACGAAGCCTTCGCGGACGTCAACAACGCGGGGAGCGAAACGCCGGTCGAATACGTTCCGGTTGAAGCCGAAGGGGAGGTGCGGAATACCGCCATCGAACAATTCGGCGTGAAGTCGAACGACCATACCCAAGCGAGTATCGCCGGGGTGGCGGTCGTGAAGAACTTCGGGAGCGTAGAGACGAAAGCGACCCTGAACCTCTACGGGGACGGGGAACTGCTGGCGACGAAGACCGCGGTACTTCGGGAACAGTCTAATTCAACCTTGACTTTCGAGGACCTCCCCGGGGCCGACGTATATCGTTTGGCGGTTGAGGAGACGGATGCGTATGCTCCGGACGACGAGGCGTTTGCTTTTTTGGAATGGGCCGACTCCCCGAACGTACTGCTTCTATCCCCGGGGAATTTGTTTCTGGAGAAAGCCGTGCAGCTTACCGGAGCCCGGTTGTCGCGGATGCAGCTTCCGGCGGAGGGAGGCGACGGAGCGGAAGGGAAAGCTCCATCGCTTCCGGAGCGCCGTCCGGATCTTATCATCGTCGACGGTCCGCTGCCGGAGTTCGCGCGGGAAGGGGAGTGGGCCGCGCTGTTTAAGGAAACGCCGCTCTGGAGCTGGGGAGGACGGGGGGACAAAATGCGCCTCGCGTCCAGCGAAGTCGTCATCGGGGAGCACCCGGTTACGCGTTATTTGACGATGGCGGATCCTCCGGCCGGACAACTGCGAAAAGCAGAGATTCCGGTCTGGGCCAAGCCGATCTGGACGGTCGGCGGGCTTCCTGCCGCCTACGCGGGGACTGAGAACGGCGTCCCGCGTCTCGTTTTTTTGTTTGATTTGCAGGACGGGGATCTCCCCCTGCGGCCCGAGTTCCCCATTTTGGTGAAGAACGCCGTGGATTGGCTGAAGGCCGGGGGAACGGCCGGGCTGGGAAGGGCGGTCGCCGGAAGCGAATTGGAGATTCCTTTCGCCGCGGATACGGTCCGGGCGGTTTGGACTCCGCTCGAAGGATACGCCGCCCGCCAGGGGAGCGGAGAAATACCGATATCCCCGGAGAGGGGAGAATTCTCCGCCAATCAGCAGGCTCCCGGCATTCCCGGTTTATGGAGGCTGCGGGTCTTTGCCAATGACGGCGCTGAGGGGCCGGGCTTTCTGCTGGAAGTGACGGCCGATCCGGCGGAATCCTCGCTTCGCGGCCCCGTCTTGTCCGCCGGCGGCGCGGGCACAGCCTCGCAGGAAAAAGAGGCGGAGACCCGTCCGGAGCAGTCAAAAACCCGGTACTCTTTGGTGTATTTGGCTGTGATCCTGGCCATCGCTGTGATTTTGACGGAGTGGGGGGTGTACCGGCGTGGGCGTTCAATTTCATAATCCTTGGGTGCTGTTGCTGCTGCTCCCATTAGGTGCCTTTGTAGTTTACTCGCTTCGCTCCGATTTCGGACTGAAGGGAGGGCGCAAAAAATGGGCCATCGGCCTGAGAACCGCCATCCTTATGCTTCTTCTTATGGTTCTTGCCGGATTTCAAACATACGCTCTGGTTAAAGAGAAGGAGGTGGTCTTTCTCGTCGACCGCTCGGCGAGCGTCGAGGAAACGGATTCCGCGCAGGAATGGATCCGCAGAGCCTCCGCGGCAAAAGACGAACGGGATCGGGCGGGCGTCGTTTCCTTCGGTCTTGACGGTTTGATCGAGAAAAACCTGGATGCGCGTCCCGTATCCGAAGCAAGCCTGGGGGCGGACGTCAATCCGGGATTCACCCATCTTGCGAAAGGACTTCAGGTCGCGGGCGGGCTGTTTGCGGGCAAGGAGAATCGGAGGATCGTCCTGATCTCGGACGGACGGGAGAATGTCGGCGACGCGGCTGCGGAAGCCGCGCTGCTGAAGGAACGCGGTATCGCGGTCGACGTGTCGGAAATCACGCCGCCGCTCCGTACGGACGCAGCGATCGAGGAATTCAGTCTGCCCGAACAACTGTATCAGGGGGAAGCCTTCGCCTTTGAAGTCCTGATCCGCAGCACCTTTGCCGGAGCCGGGGAGCTTCGGCTGTATGAGGACAACCGGGAGATCGGGCGGCATCGGATCGCGCTGGAGCGGGGGGACAACCGCCTTGCCTTGCAAGGATTGGCGAAAGAGCCGGGGCTGCACCGCTACCGGGCCGAATTTTTTGCGGGTGCGGACGAACGCGCCGAGAACAATGTCCATTATGCGTTCACCCGCGTGAAAGGCGAGCCCAAAGTGCTGATCGTCGAAGGAAAGCCGGGGACCTCCTCCAATCTGGAAAACGCGTTGAAATCCGGGCTGATCGATTACGAGGTCATCCCGCCCGGCATGCTGCCCTCGGAACTGGCCAAGTATGCCGGATACGAAAGCATTCTGTTTAATAATGTGTCCGGCGAGCAGGTCGGCGGCAAGCAAATGGAACTGATCGAACAGGCGGTCCGCTCCTTTGGCGTTGGCTTTATGATGATTGGAGGCGAGGACAGCTTCGGAATGGGCGGTTACTATAAAACGCCGATCGAGCAGCTGCTTCCCGTTTCCATGGAACTCGAGGGAAAACGGGAAGTCCCCTCCCTCGGGCTAATCCTGGTCATCGATCGGTCGGGCAGTATGACCGGGGATAAACTGGAGCTGGCCAAGGAATCGGCGATGCGTACGGTGGAGCTGCTGCGGCCGAAAGACACGGTCGGCGTGGTGGCGTTCGACGACAAGCCCTGGTGGGTGGTCGAACCCCGGACGCTGGACGATAAAGCAGAGGTGATCGCTCAAATCGGCGGTATACCAAGCGCGGGCGGGACGAATATTTTCCCCGCGGTGTCGGAGGCCGCGGAGAAAATGCTGGCGGCCGAGGCGCAGCGGAAGCATATCATTCTGCTGACGGACGGCCAGTCTGCCGTGAATTCGGGGTATGACGAACTTCTGAAAACGATGGTGGACGGGAAAATCACGATGTCGACCGTAGCGGTCGGCCAGGATGCCGACGTGAATCTGCTGCAATTCTTGGCGAACGGGGCCAAAGGGCGGTATTATCTGGTGGAGGATGCCACGACGCTGCCGGCCATTTTCAGCCGGGAGGCCGCGATGATCGCCAGAACTTATATCGTCGACCGCCCGTTCGTCCCGGCGCTTGTGCAGCCGGGGGATTGGGGCGGCTGGTTCCGTGACGGGACGCCGCGCATCTACGGGTACGTCGCCGCCACGCCTAAGCTTACGGCCCAGACCGTGCTGTCAAGCCCGGAGCCCGACCCCCTGCTGGCCAGGTGGCAGTACGGATCGGGGCGGACGGTGGCCTGGACCAGCGACCTGACGGGGAAATGGTCGAAGGATTGGGTCAAATGGCCGGATTTTCCCGGATGGTTTACGGAGATGGTGAAGTGGACCTTTCCGCAATTTTCCGCGTCCCCTTACGAAGTGAACACTACGGTGACGGGAAATGAAGTGCATTTTGAAGTAACCGCGGAAGGAGCGGACGCTCCGGATGAGCTGGAAGCGGTCGTTACCGGGGAAGAAGGCGGGGAGAGCCGGATCGCGCTCACCCAGATCTCCCCGGGCGTTTATACCGGATCGACGGACATCCGCACGCCGGGCTCCTTTTTGCTCAACCTGCAGGCCAAAGACGGCAGCGGCAAGGCGCTAAACGGCAGTATGGGCACCGGCTTCGTCGTGCCGTACTCGCCGGAATTCCGCATTCCGGCCGGCGGGGCCGAGGAGGACAAGCTGCAGGCTTTGGCCGAGCAGACCGGCGGCCGGGTGCTGGACTGGAACGACCCGGAGGCGGCGTTCCGGTTTGAGGCGCAGCCCGAACGGTCGCTGCGCGGTTGGGAGCGCCCGCTGCTGGCCGCGGCGCTGCTGCTCTGGCTCGCCGACATCGCCGTCCGGCGTCTGGCGCTGCCATGGTCCCGGCTGGCGGCGTTCCTCGCCGCCGCCAGCCCTTGGCGCCGCCGCGCCCGCGCGCTCGCGGCGGAATCGCCCGCTGCGTCCGCCGCCGGAGCGGACGCCGGGCTCGCCCGGCTGGCCGCGCGGAAATCGCGCGCGGCCGCCTTTTACGGCGCGGGCACCGGCGGCAAAGCCGCCGCCGATGCCCCGCCGCAGCCGCCGGCCTCCCCTCCGCCGGAGGAGGCCGGACAGGAGACCGCGCCCGCCGGGGACGGAGGCGCGGACCGGCTTGGCCGCCTGCTGGAGGCCAAGCGGCGGGGCGGCCGGTAGCGCTTGGCGCTGCCGGATTAGGGCTTCCGCGCGACCGCCGCGGGAGGAGCATTCTTTTTGGCGCTTTCAGGTATTCTTGCCTTCCCCGTGGGAAAGCTATGGACGATTGTTGAGAAAGTCATCTTGTTATGGAAAAGAGATGCAGGTAGTGGTACAATAGATAAAGTCAAAATGATCTTTTCAATTTGAATGTTTAACTTAGCAAGCTCTAGCCTTTCTTGATGCACAACGTATTTTTCCATGACCAAGGAGGAAAAGAAATGCCATTGTCAGACAACAACACCATTGAAAATTTGTCGATCACGACGATTCGTACGCTTGCGATCGACGCCATCGAAAAGGCGAAATCCGGCCATCCGGGGATGCCGATGGGTTCCGCGCCGATGGGTTATCAGCTGTTCGCCAAAACGATGACGCACAACCCGGATCATCCGACGTGGATCAACCGCGACCGTTTCGTCCTGTCGGCTGGACACGGCTCCATGCTGTTGTACAGCTTGCTTCATTTGAGCGGATATGACCTTCCGATGGAAGAGATCAAGCAGTTCCGCCAATGGGGCAGCAAGACGCCGGGTCACCCCGAATTCGGACACACCGCGGGCGTTGACGCCACGACGGGCCCGCTTGGACAAGGGATCGCCATGGCGGTGGGGATGGCGCTTGCCGAAACCCAACTCGCGGCTACCTACAACAAAGGCGATTTGAAACTGATCGATCACTATACTTACGGCATCTGCGGCGACGGAGACTTGATGGAAGGCGTTGCCAGCGAGGCTGCCTCCTTGGCTGGTCATCTGAAGCTGGGCAAGCTGATTTTCCTTTACGATTCCAACGATATCTCGCTGGACGGCGAGCTTAACCTCAGCTTCTCCGAGAAGGTAAGACAGCGTTTTGAAGCTTACGGCTGGCAGACGCTTCTCGTCGAAGACGGCAACGATCTGTCCGCCATCGCGGCGGCGATCGAAGAAGGCAAGCGCGACACGGAGCGTCCGACTTTGATCGAGGTGAAGACGGTCATCGGTTACGGCAGCCCGAACAAGCAAGGCAAGGGCGGCCATGGCGGTACGCACGGTTCTCCGCTTGGCGCGGAAGAAGCCAAACTGACCAAAGATTTTTACAAATGGGTTTATGAAGAAGACTTCTACGTTCCGCAGGAAGTCCGCGACCATTTCGCTCAAGTCAAAGAGCGCGGCATCGCGGCGAACAAAGCATGGGACGAGACATTTGCCAAATATAAAGCCCAGTATCCGGAACTGGCCGCGCAATTCGAAAAAGCGATCTCCGGCGAACTGGAATCCGGTTGGGACAAGGATCTGCCGAAATACAGCGCGGACGACAAAGCGCTGTCCACCCGCGTCGCTTCCGGCAACGCGCTGAACGGATTGACCGGCGGCGTACCGCAGCTTCTCGGCGGCTCGGCCGACCTGGAAAGCTCGACGATGACGCACCTCAAAGGTCTTCCGGTCTATACGCCGCAAAGCCGCGAAGGACGCAACCTGTACTTCGGCGTGCGCGAATTCGGCATGGCCGCGGCGATGAACGGGATCGCGCTGCATGGCGGACTTAAAGTGTTCGGCGGCACGTTCTTCGTGTTCACGGATTACCTTCGTCCGGCTGTGCGTCTTGCCGCGCTTATGAAACTGCCTGTGACCTACGTTCTCACCCACGACAGTATCGCCGTTGGGGAAGACGGTCCTACGCACGAGCCGATCGAGCAGTTGGCTTCGCTTCGCATTATTCCGGGTCTGACGGTCATCCGTCCTGCCGACGGCAACGAAACGTCCGCCGCTTGGGCTTATGCGGTGGAGAACACTTCCAATCCGGTGGCTCTGGTGCTGACTCGTCAAAACTTGCCGATTCTGGAAAAGACGGCCGAACTGGCGCGGGAAGGCGTTAAACGCGGCGGCTATGTCGTGTCGGATGCCAAGGACGGCAAACCGGTTGCCCAGATTATCGCCACCGGTTCCGAAGTGCAGCTTGCGGTTCGGGCTCAGGCCGCTTTGGCGGAAGAAGGCATTCATGTACGCGTGATCAGCCTGCCGAGCTGGGATCTTTTCGACAAGCAGGATCAGGCATACAAAGATTCCGTCATTCTGCCTGACGTGAAAGCCCGCGTTGCCGTGGAAATGGCGCATCCGTTCGGATGGGAGCGTTATGTGGGCGAGAAGGGCAGCGTCATCGGCATCAACACCTTTGGGGCATCCGCGCCTGGAGACAAGGTGATCGAGGAGTACGGCTTTACCGTGGCCAATGTGGTGAAGCACGTTAAGGATCAATTGAAATAACATCCATCAAAGAGGACCGAGGGGAGCGGGAAGCGTGGAGCAATTCAAAAATGTAACTGTAGACAAGGCCGCCAACATTTACTTTGACGGCAAAGTAACGAGCCGGACGGTATGGCTGCAGGACGGAAATAAAATTACGCTCGGAATTATGCTTCCCGGCGAGTATGAGTTCGGTACGGACTCGCTGGAAGTGATGGACATTCTCTCCGGAGACCTGAAGGTCCTGCTTCCGGGCGAAACGATATGGAGAGAGATCAGCGGACGCGGAACGTTTACCGTGCCCGCAAACTCCTCCTTCAAGCTGGTGGTCCAAAGCGTTACGGATTACTGCTGCTCTTACGGTTCAGGGGCTTAAGTTCAAGTTGGATTTCTATCAAAAGGCAGGTACATGCTCAGCGCTGTATCTGCCTTTTCCCATACGGGCGGTTGCCTGAAGGAGCCGAGTTGTGTTATTACTGAAAACACGAACTTGTATCGGTTACGGTACTGATTATGCATTCTAATGCGTATACGGACGAGGAGAGGATACGACTATGACAATCACACCTGAAAGTACATCGGTAGGCTTTATCGGAATCGGGGTTATGGGCAAAAGCATGGCCGGCCACATTCAAAACGCCGGTTATCCGCTGCATGTGTATACCCGAACGGCCGAAAAGGCGAAGGAATTGGTGGAAGGCGGAGCCGTATGGCATGAAACGCCGGGGGATCTGGCTGCGGCATGCGATGTGGTCTTTACGATGGTCGGTTATCCGAAAGATGTGGAGGACATTTATTTGGGAAGCAACGGGCTGGTGGAACGAGCCAAGCCGGGAGCTTATTTAATCGATATGACAACCTCAAGTCCGCTGCTGGCCGGGCGGATTTATGAAGCTTGCGCCGCCCGGGGACTTCACGGTCTGGATGCTCCGGTTTCCGGCGGGGACATCGGGGCCCGCGATGCCAAACTTTCCATTATGGTCGGCGGCGATGAGGCGGACTTTAACGCGGTACTGCCGCTCTTCCGGCTCATGGGCACCAACATCGTGCTTCAAGGCAAAGCAGGGGCAGGCCAGCACACGAAGATGTGCAACCAGATCGCGATCGCCTCGGGGATGATGGGGGTCAGCGAGTCGCTGGCCTATGCGCGGAGCGCGGGGCTTGATCCGGAAACCGTGCTGCGGAGTATCGAGAGCGGAGCGGCCGGCAGCTGGTCGCTCAGCAATTTGGGTCCGCGCATGATCGCGGGGAATTTCGAGCCCGGTTTTTATGTGAAGCATTTTATTAAAGATATGGGAATCGCTCTCGAATCGGCGCGGGAGATGGGATTGGATACGCCGGGGCTCGCTTTGGCCGAATCGCTTTATAAGCAGCTTGCGAGCGAGGGGTATGAGAATAAAGGAACACAGGTGCTTTTTAAGTATTATACGGAACGGTAAAATAGAGCGGGGGAGCCGGTTCCTCCCCCGGAAAGGTGTATAAAGTGCCCTTGTTTTCACGGGTATTTTACAGTATCCTAGTTACAAGTTAATGCACCATGGTTGTCCTCTGGATAGGCAGTGAGACCAATAAATAGATGGAGGTAATTATCAGCATGTCTAAAAAAGTAACGTTTGATTACAGCAAAGCATTGCAATTTGTAGGTCAGCACGAAGTCGATAATTTGGAAGCCCAAATCCGTGCGGCTCACGAGCAATTACATAACGGGACAGGCGCCGGCTCCGATTTCTTGGGTTGGATCGACCTCCCTACGGCATATGATAAAGAAGAGTTTTCCCGGATTCAGAAAGCCGCTGCCAAAATCCAAAGCGATTCCGACGTTTTGATCGTGATCGGGATCGGCGGCTCTTACCTCGGCGCCCGCGCGGCGATCGAGTCGCTTTCGCATTCCTTCTATAATTTGCTTCCTAAGGACAAGCGTAAAACTCCGGAAATCTATTTTGCCGGCAACAACATCAGCTCGACTTACGTCAATCATCTCCTCGACCTGATCGAAGGCAAGGGCTTCTCCATCAACGTCATTTCGAAGTCGGGAACGACGACGGAACCGGCGATCGCTTTCCGTATTTTCCGTGCGGCCCTGGAGAAGAAATACGGCAAAGAAGAGGCGCGCAAACGGATTTACGCTACAACCGACCGCGAGAAGGGCGCCCTGAAGAAGCTGTCCAATGAAGAAGGCTATGAAACATTCGTCATTCCGGACGACGTGGGCGGGCGTTACTCCGTTTTGACGGCGGTAGGTTTGCTGCCGATCGCGACTGCCGGGATTAACATTGAAGAAATGATGCAAGGCGCGGCCGACGCATCTAAGGAATACAGCAATCCGAATCTGGCCGAGAACGCCAGCTACCAATATGCGGCGGTCCGCAACGCCCTGTACCGCAAGGGGAAAGTTACGGAAATTCTGGTGAACTACGAGCCTTCCCTGCATTACGTATCCGAATGGTGGAAACAGCTCTACGGCGAGAGTGAAGGCAAGGATTTCAAGGGGATTTTCCCGGCATCGGTGGACTTCTCGACAGACCTGCACTCCATGGGGCAGTTTATTCAGGAAGGCAACCGCAATATTTTTGAAACCGTTATTCAGGTCACCGAAGTGCCTAGCCACATTACGATCGAATCCGATCCGGCGGATCTGGACGGCTTGAACTTCCTGGCCGGCAAAACGCTCGATTTCGTCAACAAGAAGGCGTTCCAAGGCACATTGCTGGCGCATACCGACGGTCAGGTTCCGAATTTGGTCGTCAATGTTCCGGATTTGACTCCATATTCCTTCGGTTATCTGGTATACTTCTTTGAAAAGGCCTGCGGCATCAGCGGCTACCTGCTGGGCGTAAACCCATTCGACCAGCCGGGCGTAGAGGCGTACAAGAAGAACATGTTCGCTCTGCTTGGCAAACCGGGTTACGAGAAAGAGAAAGCGGAACTGGAAGCAAGACTTTCCGAGTAATCGAGTAATCGACCAGCCTTTGCATAAAGGCAGGAATAAAGCCGCCAGGAAGCAGTTCACCGGATTTTTCCGGCTGGGCTGCTTCTTGGCACATTCATAAGGATGGAAATGACATGCTGGAACGTTACAGAACGGTGCGCCAAGCCGGAGAAAAGGAAATCGTGATCAAGAAGTCGAGATTCATCGGCCAGATCAAGCCGGTGGAGACGGAGGAAGAGGCCGTAGCTTTTATCGAAGAGATTAAGAAACGGCATTGGAACGCGACTCATAATTGCTCGGCGTATATGATCGGGGAAAGGGATGAAATCCAGAAGCAATCGGATGACGGGGAACCGAGCGGGACCGCCGGCAAACCGATCCTGGAGGTCATTCGCAACCAGGGGCTCAAGAACGTGGCTATTGTGGTAACCCGTTATTTCGGAGGCATTATGCTGGGGGCCGGAGGGCTGATCCGGGCATACACGGACGGGGCCGTCGCCGCGACGGAAGCCGGGGAAGTCATTACGCGCGTCCTGCACCGCGAGATTTTTGTGGAACTGGATTACACCTGGCTCGGCAAGGTAGAGAATGAGCTAAGAAACCGAGGCGTTCGCACGGGAGAAACCGGGTTCGCCGATAAGGTAACATTGCGTTGTCTGCCTTTGGAAGGAGAGTCGGACGCCTTTGCGGCATGGATGACCGATCTGACTCAGGGGCAGGCCAAGATGACGGAAGGTGAAAAGGTCTACTTTATTGAAGGGGAATAAAGCCTATGGCAAGAAGAGCAGTAGAGCAGGAGTTGTCAAGGGAACGAATTATGGATGCCGCGAGACATCTTTTTATCACGAAAGGCTATCGCGGAATTTCCATGAGGAGCATCGGGCAGCATTTAGGCTATAGCCACGGTTCCCTTTACTATCATTTTAAGGAAAAAGCGGAATTGTTCTACGCCATCGTCGTCCAGGACTTCAACCATTTGGCCCGGTTATGCGAACAGGTGACCAAGCGTCCGCCAAGCGAAGGTTTGACGAAGGTGGAACAGTTGATGCTGGAATTCATCAAGTTCGGTTTGGAGCATCCGCATCAATATGAAATTATGTTCATGCTTCGGGATGAGGAGATTCTGACTTATTGCCGGGCTGAACAGGCCAAATGTTTTGATATGTTCGACCGGATCATCCGCGGCTTTTTGAAAGAGGAGCGGCATCCCATGGAGGATAATCCATCCTTGCCGTTGAGCATGTTTTTGGGAATCCACGGATTTATCTCGTTTTATATCCAAGATCGCCTGACCTTCGAGGAGATTTCACCCGCCGCTATAGCCCACGTGAAAGTGCTAAGTCAAAGCAGCTATCGATTGACGTCATAGGACGTTTTTGTTTTCAGGTTTTACTTTAATCATTTACACTATCATAGCTGTACTCCTTTATTACGTTGCTTTAATAACGTTATCGACTTCCGAATTGTAATTATCCTCAACGCTGGTATGTGCCCGAAAATAGAAGGACGTGGTTCTCTCGGGAGACCCGCGTCCTTTGTTTGTTTTTCGACGCTTTTATGCAGCTAGCTCCTCCTGTTCCGCAATAATGCCAACTCCTGCTTGAGCCGGTGTTTTTTCCTCTCCACACCGGAAACTCTTCGAAAAGTCAGAAACGATAAAATTACATAACACATATAATCCATGGCCAGGGTATCGGCATGACCATCAGAAATGATTCGCTCCATTGATCCATTCTCCTTTAAGAGTTTTGAGGGGGTGAGTCTGAACGCCCGATTATCGCTGACCTGGTCAGCGCCTTCGCGGTTTTTGGGACGCTATTACGGCCGGAACCGGGCCGAAGCGGGTTCGAAGCAAGGCCGAAGTAGCTACGGAAATCAAGGCCGAAGTAGGTTCGGAACCAGGGCTGAAGCAGGTTCGGACTAGACTCGGAAGCAGGGACGAGGTAGTTCGGAAACTAAGGACGAAGCAGGTACGTAACCAACCCGAGGCAGGCCAGACCAGGCCGAAGCAGGGACTAGGCTCGGAAGCAGGGCCGAAGTAGGGACTAGGCTCGGAAGCAGGGCCGAAGTAGGGACTAGGCTCGGAAGCAGGGCCGAAGTAGGTACGGAAACCAGGAACGAAGTAGGTACGGAAACCAGGGACGAAGCAGGTCCGTAACCAGGCCAGAATCAGGCCGAAGCAAGCCCGAAGAATCTAACGGAAATAGTAGCCGCTATTCCGTCCAAAACGGCCAATTGAGAATTCTAACGGAAGCAGTAGCGGCTATTTAGTCAAAAGGGGGTCTTTTTGGCGGGAATGAGCCCAAATAGGCGCTATTATTTCCGTTAGAGCTCCGAAAATGGTAAAAAGCGCGAAATAGCCGCTATTATTTCCGTTAGAGTAGGGAGGCCTACCGTGGAGGCTAAGCTACACGGTCCGCTTAAGCCTACCCTCGGCATTTGGACCGTAACCGGGCCGAAGCAGGTTCGGCACCAGGCCAGAACGAGGCCAGAACGAGGCTGAACTAGGTACGTAACCAGGCCGAAGCAAGCCCGAAGCAAGCCCGAAGAATCTAACGGAAATAGTAGCCGCTATTTCGTCCAAAGAGGCCGATTGAGAATTCTAACGGAAGCAGTAGCGGCTATTTAGTCAAAAGGGGGTCTTTTTGGCGGGAATGAGCCCAAATAGGCGCTATTATTTCCGTTAGAGCTCCGAAAATGGTAAAAAGCGCGAAATAGCCGCTATTATTTCCGTTAGAGTAGGGAGGCCTACCGTGGAGGCTAAGCTCCTCCCGTCCTCCCAGGCTCACCGCGGCCCCCGGTGTAACGGCCGTGCAATCCCCGGGCCCCCGGTGTAACGGCCGTGCAATCCCCCGGCCCCCGGTGTAACGGCCGTGCAATCCCCGGGCCCCCGGTGTAACGGCCGTGCATCCCCCAGCCCCGGGCGTAACGGCCATGCATCCCCCGTGTCCCGGGCGTGTCCCGGTTCGGCTAGTGTTGGAGATTCCGGTCCCGGGCGGCCACTCTCCACGGGCACGGTTGCTTTTGCGGACAATTGGGCCGCATATATCTTGCCCGGACCTCCAAAGGAAGCCGGTCCCGTGAGGACAAGGCCGACCGGCCCGCATTCTAATCCTCGATCAGCTTCACCAGATACCGGCGCTGTCTTGGGCCGTCAAATTCGCAGAAATAGATGCCCTGCCAGCGGCCCAGCACAAGATCTCCTTCCTGGATGATGACGGTTTGCGAGGACCCGGTCGTGATCGCTTTTAAGTGGGAGGCGGTGTTTCCTTCGGCATGCCGGTATTTGGGATGCTCCCACGGATAAACTTCATCCAGCCGCATGAGAACATCATGCTTCACATCGGGGTCCGCATTCTCGTTAATGGTAATGCCGGCTGTGGTATGCGGGCAATAGATGACGGCAAGACCGTTAACGATTCCGCTGTTTTTGACAAGGGAGCGCACTTCTCGGGTGATGTCGCGCATCTCGTCCCTTTTGGCGGTGGATAATTCCAGGTTATGCAGCATGGGCAGATCGCCCTCCTTTACATATACTAATTTAGAAGCGCGTTTTCTAATTGTATTTTACCCGGGCGAGCTTGATCTGCCAAATCACGGCAGCCGGGCGCGTAAATTTGTTGACGAGGTGTTACGGGTTTGATAAAGTGTCAATATATAATAATCCCAAGTAATTTTATAAGAATATATATTTTTATAAATGAGATGACCGAGAAAGGATGTGGCTGTTCCCATGCATGTGGAAGTAAGAAACTTGGATAAACACTTCGGCAGTTTTCATGCCGTGAAGGACGTCAGCTTTGGCATTGAAAAAGGGCAGTTGATCGGGCTGCTCGGACCGAGCGGCGGGGGAAAAACTTCAATTCTTCGCATGTTGGCCGGTCTGGAGCAGCCGGATTCGGGGGAGATTCTTTTTCACGGCAATCGGGTTAACGGCCTGGCGCCCCAAGACCGGGGGATCGGCTTCGTGTTCCAAAGCTACGCTTTGTTCAAGCATATGACAGTATTTGATAATATCGCCTTTGGTTTGCAGGTGAAAAAGGTGACGAAAAGCCGGATTCATGAACGGGTCATGGAATTGGTGGAGTTGACCGGACTCAAGGGGTTCGAGAAGCGTTACCCGCATCAACTGTCCGGGGGACAGCGGCAGCGGGTGGCTTTTGCCCGGGCGTTGGCGCCTGAGCCGCAACTGCTGCTCCTCGATGAGCCTTTCGCCGCTATCGATGCGAAGATTCGTCAGGAACTGCGGTCTTGGCTCAGAGAGCTGATCGAACGCGTGGGGATCACTTCGATTTTTGTAACCCATGACCAGGATGAAGCGATTGAAGTGGCGGACGAAATCATGATTATCAATGAGGGCAGGCTCGAGCAAAAGGGCACCCCTTGGGATATTTACAAGGAACCGGACACCCCGTTCGTCGCTTCCTTCATCGGACAGTCGACCCTGGTGGATCGGGCGGCGGATTTGAAAGGCTTTGAGGACGAAGCGGGAGACGCGGGGACCCAGGCCCTTATTCGACCGGAATATCTCGAAGTCGGAACCGAGCACGAATTTACACTCTTGTCCGCCACCGAGCCTGGAGTGGTGAAGCACTTGCATTTCCGCGGCAGCGAATGGCTGGTGGAAGTGGAGGTAGGCGGCCATGTTCTGACGACGTTCCGGTCACTGGAGAAAGAAACGCTGAAGCCCGGCCAGCAGGTGCGCGTGCTCGTTCACAGGGCATATCTGTTCAATAAAGATAGAAGCTGGGTCGTGGAGAACCCGCTGAAGGGCGGGCCGATCAGCGTTATGATCTGATCCAGACGTGACCAGGGGAACAATCCGTTGGATCGCACATAAAAAAGAACCGCGAGAACGTAAACCGTTCTCGCGGTTCTTTTACAATTAAGCTCTGGAGCGGATTTCCTGACGCATGAACAAGGCATAGGAAATACCGAAGCAGATCATGGTGGCGGCGATCAGGCCGGTCAACTGCGGCCAAATGAGAATCAGACTCTGACCCAGCGACAGCGGGCTGGCGATGGCCCCGACGAGTTGATCCATCGTCAAAGGGCCGAGCGATCGGACGCCGGGCGACAGCATCGTCGTAATCGTCTCCGAGAAGAGTTCGGTGGGCGAAAGACGGTTCAACGTCAGGATAAAATTCATCTGCCGCAGTTGTGCCGCCGGGTTCATTTGCTGCTCGGAAACGGCGGTGGCACTGTCGATCAGATTGATAATCATGCTGTAAAAAATGGTGAAAAACAGCCAGACGGAGATGGAAGACAAAGCCGAGGTAGCGGCCTGGCGGAACCGGATGGAAAAGAGGATGGACAGGTTCAGCCAAAAGCCGATATACACGACCGCAATAATTAGAAACAGGACAATTCTACAAAACTCCTCCGGAGTCGGCGGATAACCGATCGTAAACAGGCTGAGCCCCATGACGAGGAAGCCCAGCGAGAAAACGACGACCGCGATCAGGAACAGGGAGGAGACGAACTTGGCGATAATGAAGTCATCCCGGTAAATCGGCTGCGACAGCAGCCGCCCGAGCGTTCCCTTGTTCCGTTCGGAGTTCACGGCGTCGAAGCCGAGAGCGATCCCGAGCAGGGGACCGAGCCAAGACAAGAAGGTGGCGAACGACGGAACCGACAGGCTCGGGCTGGTGAGCGTAAACATACGCAGGAACAAGAAGGTGTCCCCGGCGGATTGTTCGTCCAGCGAACCGTTCCGTATGGCTGTCACGGCCGAATAGATCGATCCGATGCAGGCCAGAACGATAATGCCGATCAGGATGCCGAAGCGCCAGCTGCGGATATGGTCGCCGATCTCTTTGCCGACCATGACCCAAAACGAGGTATAGTCCCTGCGTTCCCGTCGTTCGGCCGGATTGGCGGCGAACCGCGTCTTCAACTCGGAGGTCTTTTGCTTCAGTTGGGTCCAATATGTCGTCACCGCTCTCCCTTCCTTTCAAAATAACGATGGTAGATATCATCAAGTCCGTATTCCTTCCGCCGCAAATAGGTGAGCTCCGCCTTGCTCGCGATGACGGCTTCCGCGATTAGCGGGGTAAGATCCCGATCGCAGACCACGGTCATGATGGAGGACTCGATACCGCCGGGTCGACCCGGGTCATCCTCCGGCGGCCGTACTTCCCTAACGCCCTCCAGAGCGGCGATGCGCTCAACCAGGCCCTGAGGCCAGCCGGAGGTACCGACCTCGATGAAAATGCTGCCGTCCTCATCAAGCGATTTCGACAGCGTCTTGATATCGCCGGCGGCGATAAGGCGTCCCTGTACGAACAGGCCGACCCGGTCGCAAATTTGCTGAACTTGATGCAAATGGTGCGAGGAAAGGAGCACGGTCAGCCCCTCGTCCCGGCTCAGGGACGAAATCAGCTCCAGCAGCTCCCGCACCCCTTCCGGGTCGATGCCGAGCGTCGGCTCGTCGAGGATAATGACCTCGGGATTTTTGATCAGGACATCGGCGAGACCGAGCCGCTGCCTCATCCCGCGGGAAAAGGCGCCGACCTTTTTGTTCGCATGCTCGGCAAGGCCGGTTTTCTCCAGCAGATGGACGGCCCTTTCGGCCGCCACCGGCTTGGACAGCCCGTTCAAACGGGCGGTATAGACGAGATTGTCCATCGCGGTGCGGTCCTCATAGAAGCCCACATCGTCGGGCAAATAGCCCACTTTCCGCTTGACCTTCAAGGGCTCGCGGGCGGGATCATGGCCGCAGATCCGGGCTTCGCCGAAGGACGGCTCGGTCAAGCCGAGCATCATGAGAATCGTGGTCGTTTTACCGGCCCCGTTGGGACCGAGCAGACCGAAAATTTCCCCTTTGGCAATGCTCAGGTTCAGATGATCGACCGCCGTATACTCTCCGTATTTTTTCGTGAGCTCTTTTAACTCGATAATCGGCGCCATAGCTTATCTTCTCCCGAATTTCCGGAACAGATAGTAGATTCCGGCAATAACCGCCAGAATGATCAGAACGCCTATCCATCCCCATAGTACGGAGGATTTTACGGTCACCCGGAGATCGGCGGCAGCGCTTTTGCCGGAGGAAGAAGCGTTCAAGCTGACGACGTAATCCCCGGCCAGCGCTTTGTCGCTGGATTTGATGATCGCCTGAACCTGCTTGCTTTCGCCGGGAGCGACCGACGTAATCGTCGACGGTTCAAAAGAAACCTCCCATCCTGTCGGCGCGTTCGAGGAGAAGGAAAGGTCTTCGAGGTCGGCGGAACCGGTATTCTGGACGACGAAGTCCATTCTGCGTTCCCCGCCGGCCCGGATGTCTGTGCTTAGCAGATTGTTTTTGGTAGTAAACTGCATTTCATAGGTACCGGTAACCACCGCTTCCAGCTCGGCGTTGGCGGTAGTTTCCCCGCTTGAAGCGGCGATCGGGATTTTAAAGGAGCCGGCCTGCACGTTTTCCGGGGGTTTGATTTCGATGGTGATTGATTTTTCCGCGTTCGGCTCCACTTCGACCGAAGTCACGCTGTTGCTGTCCGCCTTGAAACGGACATCCCAGCCGGCTTCGGCCTGGGCTTGCAACGCGTAGGTTTGTTTTTTGGTCGTTCGGTTCCGCAGTACGGCGCTGTAAGTGAAGGTGGAGTCCGAGTGCCCCTCCATGTTGGCCTGGTCCACGGTAAGTTCGGTTTTGAAGGTGCCCTGCTCGGAAACGTTCACGATCAGCGGCAGGGAAGAATCATCCGCTTTTAAGGTAAAGCTGTAGCGTCCTTTATTAACTTGCAGCGGCACTTCCAGCTCGAGATTGAAGTTTTGCGTCTCGCCCGGCTTGACCGCGATGCGGGAAATATCCCGTCCTCCGGCCGTGAGCGTGTACTTCCAGTCCTTTGCCTTGGTTTCCAGCGACAGACCAGCGGAAGCGGTCGAAGATCCGCGATTGATTAAATCGATGGAATAAGACACCGTTTCACCGGGCGCGGCCGACCATTCGAGATATGGCGTATACAGCTCCAAGGCTCCGGCCGCGGCGGCCTTTGAAGGCCCGGTCGTAACGACGGTCGTCAGCGCGGTGAACAGGGCCAGCAGGAAAAACGCCGATTTGCGATAAAACTTCAGCATGACCTGAATTCCTCCTTGCAACAATGACTTAAATTCGCGGCAGCCGATCGGGACTACGGCGGAAGCGATGGGCCCCTCGGCTTCCCCGGTTCATCTCCGTCTCGATCGCTGCGGTCATAAAGGATACGAACGAAATCGCAATTTGGATTTATGCGCGAAAAAATTTTTTTCGGGGTTTTCAAACGGCGCGCTTTTTGGTAAAACGGGAGGTAACGAGGGAGGAGTATGGTTCGGGAGGGAAGGAGCATGGACCTGCAAAATGATGAGATGACGCTGCGGCTGCGCCAAATGTGCGACGGATCCGTCGAGGCGTTCGACCGGTTTTACGAAGCGTACGCTCCTTTTGTCATGCAGGTGGCTATTCGGATGGTGGGCGAGCGGATGGAGGCGGAGGATGTCTGCCATGAAGTGTTTCTCGAGGCCCTCCGGCGGGGAAAAGACTACGATCCGGCCCGGGGCTCCATCAAAGCCTGGCTGGCCGTAAAAACGAGGAGCCGCTGCCTCGACCGGCTGAGGCGCAATCAACGGGTACAGCCGCTGGAAGGGGAGCTTCTTCCCGGCGGGACGCCGATTTCCGAGGAAGAACAGGTCATTTCCAGGCTGGAAAAGGAGGCATTGAGATCCGCGGTTTATGCGCTGCCCGAGGCGCAGAGAAAGGCGATTTTGGGCTCGTATTATACCCTGCACACCCATAAGCAGATGTCTGAAGCCTGGAACGTTCCGATCGGCACGGTAAAATCATGGGTTCGCTACGGGCTTGCCAATTTGCGCAAACAGTTGGAGAAACAAGGCTGGAGCCATACACCGGAAGGAGGCGGGAAGGATGAGCGATTCCGTTTATAAACAAACCGTTGGCGCGTCGCGGCCAGATCCGTTATCGGGCTGCACGGCAAGGTATACGGAAGAGGACTGGGTGGATTGGGTGCTTGGAACGGTAGCGGGACCGAAACGAGCGGAAATGCGGGCCCACCTGGAATTTTGTCCGTCCTGCCGGCAGCTTTCCGCCGATTGGGAGCGGGTATTGCTCTATTCGGAGTCTCAAGGCGATCCGGAAGCCGGAACAGCCGGGAATCGGGAGCAAGTACAGCCTGCTGTCCCGGCGGAACGGGTACGCAAGTCGCTTCGCTGGCGGGTTCGGTTTATCGGGCTTAGAAACAGGGCAAAAGAGTTGATAAGAGGCGGCTTCCGGCGGCGCGGGGCCATTTTGGCCTTCTCGTTCTCGCTGATCGTAGCCGGGGGATGGGTGCTCCGGACGGAGCACGCGGCGGATGAACCTTGGAGCACCTACGTGGAGAGATATGAGCCCGCCGCCTTGCCGGTGATGTCGAGTCCGGAGAGCGTCGCTCTCCCCCTTGATGGAGGAAGACTTGCGCCGGAATCCGGCATGGTTTGGTATAATGAGGCGTCGCGGGAGATGCTGATGCTCGTCGGCGGAATCGTACCGCGGGAGGATCAGATCGTCGAGGTTTGGGCCGTCAAGGAAGGGAGCCGCGACAGCCTGGGGCTCTTGCAGTATCACGCTTACCGGGCCCATTTGTACGTGAAAAACAAAGAGGCCCTTCAGGAGGCGGACAATCTCGTGCTCACGGTGGAGACGAGAAACGGGGACCCGGAAGATCCGGCCCCGAAGGATACGATTTTTGTGGATTTGACCGCAGGGCGGAAATAATCGGATCTTGAGACAATGAGACATGACAGCAGAGAGGGGAAGGCCGAGTGGAACAACTGGTGTTTCTGGGGACGGGGGATGCGATGGGCGTACCTCGCGTCTACTGCGATTGCCAAGTTTGCGAAGAGGCGAGAACGGGAGGGCTCAATCGGCGCTACCGCTCTTCCGTGTCGGTAGAAAGCGAGGAGGGAAGCTTTCTCATCGATTGCGGTCCCGACTGGCGGGAGAGTATGGAACGGAGGGGGCAGCGGTTCGCCGGAACGGTGCTGGTCACGCACCCCCATTTCGATCATATCGGCGGCCTTCCGGAATGGGCGGACGCTTGCCGGTGGCTGGAACGGAAGGGGCGGATTTATGCCCCAAAAGAGGTGCTGGACGCGATAAACCGTCAATATCCTTGGCTGGAAAGAAATCTGGATTTTCACCCGGTGGATGAAGGGATCTCGCTGGCGGGATGGCGTATTTCCGGCTGGAAAGTAAACCATGGAAAAAACGGCTATTCCTATGCTTATCGGCTGGAAAAGAACGGCTATGTTTGGGCCTACTGCCCGGATTCCATCACCTTGCCGCCGGAGCAGCGGCTTTTGTTGAACGGGCTGGATCTGCTCGTGTTGGGGACGAGCTTTTACCATGAGCTGGCCGAGTTCTCCACCCGTTCCGTGTACGATGTCAAAGAAGCGCTCGAGCTGCTGCGGGAGCTCAAGCCGAAGCAAACGATATTTACGCACATGTCGCATGACATCGACTTGCGTCAGGATTACGCTTTGCCGGACGGCGTGCGCTACGCGGTCACGGGGATGAATGTGCCGCTTGCCGCCATATAGGCCAGGGGCCGGGGAAAAGAAAACGACCGCAGTTTCCGTTCATGAGCGGAAACCGCGGTCGTTTTCTTGTAGAGGCCGGACTGAGGCGGGTCAGTTAGCGCTTGATTAACGGGAAAAACTCCCGCTAATCAAGTATGTTGACGGCTGCAGCAAGCAATCAACGGGAAAAACTCCCGTTATTTTTCGGGCAAAACACCGATTCGGGCAAAAAAAGCGAAAATAGCGGGAGAAATTCCAGCTAATGACACGAATGGCCTGCATTGCGTCAATTTAGCGGGAAGTCCTCCCGTTAAATTCGAAAATTTGACGGCAGAGCCGTTCCGGTACGGTTACGCTTCTTGGCCGAGAATAAATTTATCGATCACTAGCTTGACGCCGTCCTCGTTATTGCTGGCGGTCACATAGTCGGCAATCTCTTTGAGGGCAGGAATCGCGTTGCCCATAGCGACGCCAAGGCCTGCGGCTTCGAGCATCTCATGGTCGTTCCAGGAATCGCCGATCGCGATGCACTCGGACAGCGCGCAGCCGAAATGGGCGGCCAGGAACTTCAAGGCATGTCCCTTGGTTCCTTCGTGGTGCATAATTTCAAGGAAGTTCGGCTTGGATTTGGTGATGTGTACGCTTTCGCCAAGCAGTTCCCGCAGCACCGGAGCGATTTCATCCAGGTAATCCGGCTCATCGATAATCAGCATTTTCGGAGTTGGCCGAGCCACGAGTTTGGCGAAATCGGGTTCGACATAATACTTCGTTTTGTTTAATGCCGCATAGTCGATCAGCTTTTGATTCTCCTCGCGGGCATAAAGCTTGTCGTCGATGTAGGTCTGCAGGTGGAGGTTATTTTGGATACAATATTCGAACAGCTTGTGAGCGGCATCCATTGGGACATAACGCTCGTAAAGGACTTGTTCGTCCAGCAAATTTTTGACCAAAGCCCCCTGATACGTGATGATCGGAACATTCAGTCCGGTTTGACGGGCGATCGCCTGGGCGCTGGCGTAAGCGCGGCCCGTGGCCAATGTGACGACGGCGCCTTTCGCTACCGCCTGCTCCAAGGCCCGCTGCGTGGCCGGGGTTACTTCTTTGTCGTCGTTGATTAAAGTGTCGTCGATGTCGATCGCTACGAGTTTATACAATGGGTTCTCTCCTTTTTTGGGACGAAAAAGCTTCGCCCTTCTCTCTTTGTTCAGCTTTCTCTATTGTACCTTATGAAACCAGGATTTCAATTCACGTTTACGCACTCGATCCATTTTATACATACCGTAACAAAAGGTTTACCTCCGTCGAAACCACGGGGCTGCCCGAGGGTTATAAAGCGGAGCTCATATATCACGGCCATAGTGTGCAATTGAAGGTAACGAAAAAATAACGCCGGGCGTGTGTATCCTCCTACCTTTAAAGCCACGCCGGTCCATGTAAAAATGCCTGCAGATCTGCAGGCATTTTTTCCGTTTCAGGCTTAAATTTGAGAATTCCTGCAGATTTGCAGCTATTTTGCTTGCCGGCCTTTATCCTCTATTCTTCAAGAAACACAAGTCCGATAAACTCGTCTTTCTCCAGATTGCCGAAATAATGCTTGATATCGACGTCGGACAGAGCGGCACGGACATCGTTCTCCTCATAGCGTACGCCTTTCAGCTTGTCCTCGATATCGGTCACGTCGCCGACGCCGAAGAAATCGCCGTAGATCTTGATGTTCTTGATGTGGCCGTCCTTGATGTCCATCCGCAGGTCGATGATACCCACCGGAAACTTCTTGGCGTGCTTGACATTGCTCTCCGGGGACAGGCCGTAGTTCCAATCCCAGTTTTTATAGCGCTCGGCCGAGATTTGGCGGATCTTTTCCCAGTCGGCTTCCGTCAATTTGTATTGAGGAACGGCTGCCGGATCCATGCCGAAAATATGGCGGAGCAGCTCGGAGCGGAATTGTTCGATCGTCATTTTACGGTCCATAAAATCTATGATATTGGCGACGCGGCTGCGAACGGATTTCGTGCTCTTGGATTTGAATTTTTCGGGATTCGCGTGCAGGGAAGCTTGAACGTCCTCCAGGTTCAGATTAAACATTAAAGTCCCGTGGCTGAACATGCGTCCGCGGGTGGCGAACTGGGCGTTGCCCGAAATTTTCTGTTCCCCCACCTGAAGGTCGTTGCGGCCGGTCAATTCGGCGTTGACGCCGAAGGAACGCAGGGCCTCGACCACGGGCTCGGTAAATTTGCGGAAATTGTGAAACGATTGGCCGTCGTCTTTGGTGATGAAGCTGAAGTTCAGATTGCCGAGGTCATGGTATACCGCTCCTCCGCCGGAAAGCCGGCGGACGACCTGAATGCCGTTTTCTTTCACATACTCGGCATTGATTTCCTCGATCGTATTCTGGTGCTTCCCGATGATAATGGACGGAGCGTTGATATAAAACAGCAGGTAACTGTCGTCCTCAAGCGGCAAATGTCTTAGCGCGAACTCCTCGATGGCCAGGTTGACGGACGCATCGGTAATCCCCTGATTGTCGATAAACAGCATGTTACATGTTCCCCCCGTGTCTAGATTGGCGTTATGTACACTCTGAGTCTATTGTAAACCAAACCTTCCTTGAAATGAAAGACAACCCTGTTTTCTTTGCTTTTTCAAGGCTTGATTTCAACGTAAGGTGTGGTAGACTTCACCTAAAAGTGCAGTAGATTGAAAAAGACGGGGGCAATGGCAATGGTACTGGAAGTATACGGTCACGGCGGCGACATCTGGACCGCGTCGGCACAATACGGGGTGGAGCCGGAACGGTTCATCGACTTCAGCGCGAATATCAATCCGCTCGGCCCGCCGCCCGGGCTGCTGGACCGGCTCAGAGAGGCCCTTCCGATCGTGACGGCCTACCCGGATCCGGGACATCGGGCCCTGATCGCCAAGTTGGCCGACAAGCTCGGCCGGGAGGAAGCGGGTTTTGTCGTCGGCAACGGGGCCGCGGAAAATATGGCGTTGGCCTTGCTTGCCGCGGGACCGAAGAAGGTGGGGATCGTTGAGCCCTGCTTCTCGGAATACGAGGCGCTCTCGCGGCAGTTCGGGGCCGAAGTGGTATCGGTGAGAGGAACGGAAGAGCGTGCTTTCCGAGCCGAGCCCGAAGCGGTGCAGCGGTTGATCGGGGCGTGCGATCTGGTCTTTATCGGACAGCCGAACAATCCGAACGGGGTCCAATACAGCCGGGAGGAGCTGAGGTCTTTTGCGGAAGCCGGGGAGCGAAATGGGAGCTACGTCATTATCGACGAGGCTTTTATCGATTTTATCCCCGAAAGCGGGAGGCGGTCCCTCTTGGATGAGCTGGAACGTTACCGCCGGTTGATTCTGGTCCGGTCGATGACGAAATTCTATGCGATTCCCGGGCTTCGTCTGGGATACGCCGTCGCTCACCCGCAAACCGCCCGGGCGATGCGGGACAAGCAGGTAACCTGGAGCGTCAACGCCCTTGCCCTGCTTGCGGGAGAAATCTGTCTGGAGGCGGGAAGCGCCTTCGAGGAAGCTACGATTTCGCTGGTCGCCAAGCAGCGGGCGAGGCTGCGGCAGGGGCTGGAGCAACTCGGCTGCCTGACCTGGCCGGGGGAAGCGAACTTTATTTTGGTCCGCCTGCCCGAAGGGAGGACGGCCGCCGGGGTGCAGGCGGCACTGGGAACCAGAGGGATATTGGTCCGCAGCTGCGCCATGTACAAAGGGCTGTCCGACCGGGACATTCGCGTGGCCGTCAAGGATGAGCCGGCTTGCCTGCGTCTGCTGCAGGAAATGAAAGATGTATTGACAGGGGGAGAAACGGAATGACGACACCTTTTTTGGATACGGGAGAAAGCGGGATTTACGAGTCGGCCGTCTGGCCGGGACTTCGCGTCATTCGCGGGGAGCGGCATATTCTGCTTGAAGCGCCGACGACACTGGAGAGCGTGGGCAGCTCGGTCTATGGTGGAGGCGCGGGTCCGCTTCGGCGGATGGTCAATATTTACGTCGACCGTCATTACCGCTGCGACGACCCTGTCCGGGATATCGGACGGAGTCTCCGGGAGTGGGGGTATCCCGCGGAGGAAACGGCGGGTCTGCTGACGGCGGTCCGGCTGCGGCATACCGCCGTGGCGGAGGAGCGCAACGATCATTTCGCCGTGTTCTGCTGCGCGACGGCGGGCGTTTCGAACGCGGCGCGCGCCGGTGTCCGGCGGACGACGTTCCCGGCCTCATGGACGCCGGGAACGATCAACCTGATGCTTGCCGTCGACGGCAAGCTGACGCCGGCGGCGATGGTCAACGCCGTGATTACGGCGACCGAGGCCAAAACCGCGGCGCTCGGCGATCTCGGCGTGCTCGACGCCGAGACCGGGCTTGCGGCCACCGGGACGACGACCGATGCGGTCGTGATCGGCGTAAGCCAGCGGCCGGATTGGCCGCTGCTGCACAGCTACGCCGGTACCGCGACGGACCTGGGCGGCACGGTGGGCCGCCTGGTTTACGCCGCCGTGTGCGAATCGCTGCGCGCCGCCGCGGCCCACGCGGAGCCGCGGCCGTGACGGCGGCGTGGTGGGTGCTGCCGGCCGCGTACGCGCTGGACCGGCTGCTGGGCGACCCGCGCTGGCTTCCCCATCCCGTGATCGGGATGGGGAAGGCGATCGTGCGGGTCGAGGCGGCGATCCGCCGCCTTTTCCGTCCCCGCGCCTACCGGGCCGCGGGGATTTTGCTGCCGCTGATCGTCGCCGGCGGCAGCTTTGCACTGGCCTGGGCGGCGCTGCGCTTGCTGGCCGGGGTCAGCCCCTGGCTGGCCGCCGCCGCGGAGGCCGTGCTGGTCTGGACGACCATCGCGGCCAAGGGCCTGCGAGACGCCGGGATGGAGGTGTGCGGCCATCTGCGGCGCGGCGACCTGCCGGCGGCCCGGCGTTCGCTCGGCATGATCGTCGGCCGCGACACCGGGCATCTGGAGCCGCCCGAGGTGGTGCGCGGCGCGGTGGAGACGGTGGCGGAGAACATCGTCGACGCCGTCGTGTCGCCGCTGTTCTTCGCCCTGATCGGCGGGGCGCCGCTGGCCATCGCTTACCGGGCGGTCAACACCCTCGACTCGATGGTCGGCTACAAGAACGAGAAGTACATCGATCTCGGATGGGCTTCGGCCCGGCTGGACGACATCGCCAACTACATCCCCGCCCGGCTGACGGCGCTGCTGCTGGTCGCCGCGGCATGGGCTTGCGGCCTGGACGCGCGCGGAGCCTGGCGCATCTTCCGGCGGGACGCCGCTTCCCATCCGAGTCCCAACAGCGGCTATCCCGAAGCGGCCGTGGCGGGAGCGCTCGGCGTTCGTCTCGGGGGAGAGAACTCCTACCATGGCGTAACTTCGTTCCGCAGTTATATGGGCGACAAGACGCGGGAATTGGAGCCCGAGGATATTCCAAAAACGGCGAGGCTGATGTTCTTCGTCTCGGGCGTTTTTGTGGTATTGGCCGTGATTTTGAGCTTATGGTGGAGCGAGGCCTGGTTCCTGACCGGGCGGTAAAAAGGAGGGGGAAGGATGGAATGGTGGCTGATCCGCCACGGCGCGACGGCCTGGAATGCGGAACGGCGGTACCAGGGGCAGAGCGACACGGAGCTGCTACCCGGGGACGCCTCGGGCTTGGCGCCGCTGCGGGAAACACTGGCCGGGGCCGGCTTTTCCGCCATATACTGTAGCGATTTGTCCCGCTGCCGGCATACGCTGCGGTTTCTTCGCCCGGATCTGGCACCTCACGCGGTTTATGACTCCCGGTTAAGGGAGATGCATTTTGGAGCCTGGGAAGGGCAAACCTACGACATGCTCAAGGATCTGGAAGTTTACCGGCGTTGGTTGGACAACCCTAAGGCCTGTACGCCGCCTGAAGGAGAGCCCTGGGAACAGTTTGAAGGGCGCGTCCGCAGCATGTACGGGGAACTCGCTTCCGTATCCGCGAAGCTGGAAAGGCAAGGGGAGTCGACGCCGCTGCTTATCGTGACGCATGGAGGCGTAATTTCTATGCTGTATACCCTGCTGGTTCCGGGATCGGATTTCTGGAACCCGCAGGCCAAGATCGGACCGGGCGAAATTTTGAAGGTCCGAACCAACTTTTGACCGGAGGATGAGGCTCTTGGCGAAACAGGAAAAACGAAAGCAGCGGCTGCGTTTAAGCGTGCTGGATCTGGTTCCCAAGCTTGGGAACTGCAGCGATGAGGAGGCCCTGCGGCAGGCGGTCCTGCTGGCGCAGCGGGCCGAGGCGTGGGGGTACCGCCGCTATTGGGCGGCGGAGCATCATAATATGGACGGTCTGGCCTGTCCGTCCCCGGAGGTTCTGCTCGCCCATATCGGCGCGTTGACGACCCGGATCAAGCTCGGCTCCGGGGCGCTGCTGCTGCCGCACTACGCTCCGCTGAAAGCGGCGGAGTGGTTCCGGATGCTGGCCGCGCTATATCCCGGGCGCATCGATCTGGGCCTGGGCCGGGCGCCCGGCGGCGATGCGCATACGGCGATGGCGCTTAGCGGCAATTTTTTGCAGCATGTGGCCCGGTATCGCCAGTCGGCGGCGGAACTTCTGGCACTGCTGGGGGATAGCTACACCTATGAGGACCGGCCGGTGGCAGCGCGTCCTGTTCCAGAGCGGCAGCCGGACGTATGGATGCTGGGAACGAACGTCAAAAGCGCCGGCTATGCGGCGGAACTCGGAACGGGGTACGTTTTCGGCCAGTTTATGAGCGAAAGCGACGGAATCGAAACGCTGCGCGTATACCGGAAGGAGTTTCGGCCCTCTGCTCTGCGGACGGAACCGGAAGCGATCGTGGCGGTTCAAGCGCTCTGCGCTCCCACGGAACGGGAGGCTCGCACGATGGCGGACCGGATGGAGGCCGAGCTGGTTGCCCGGGGAGGGCAGCCTCCCCGGGAGCGGCTGGTCGGAACCCCCGAGCAGTTGGCTGAGCGCCTGTCCGAGTTCCGGCGGATATACGAGAATGAGGAATTTTTGATCGTAACGGCGGCGCCGGATTATGAGGCCAGGCTCCATTCGTACCGTCTTTTGTCAGAAATCAATCTGTTGTAAATCAGGAGTCTTTCGAAAAACGGCCCGCCGACGGACGCCGTCTAGAACGCAGTCCCGCGTCCGCCGATGTCCAAATCGTTTTTAACCCACGGCGAGATCAAAAGGCCCAAGGGCTAGGGGCCTAGCACAATTCCAACACTTATTCCACTCCAAAAGATGCAAATCTGCAGGTATTTTTGCTGATTTATGGGGGGATTCGAAAAAAGATGTAAATCTGCAGACATTTCTAGCGATTTTAGAAAAAGGGAGCCTGTTTGGCCAAAAATTGCTGCAGATTTGCAGGAATTTTGAATTTTTTATTCCAAACCAGAAAAAAACATGCAGATATGCAGGAATTCTATGTTAGCAAGGTTGTCTATGGTTCACGTTAACTAGCGCACTGCCAGTCCCGGTTTCTCACACCGGGGAGAGACCCGCTTCCGGCGGACGCTCCGCTTTCTTTGGGGTGATTTGGATATCACCGTAACGAGGCTGCGTCAGCCTTTTTTTGCATTTTTGCGGGGAGCTTCGGAAATAAGCCGAAAACGAGCAGGCTGGCAAGCCAGGCGAAAACGGCGAGGGCGATGTTTTTCAGCCCGCTCTGCAGCCCGATGATGCTCCAGCGGTAGGCGCCAAGGTATAGCAGGACGCCCGGAACGATCAGAACAATCAGCCGGATCAGTAATCGTACACAAGGCGGTTTGGGATGATTGAGCAAAAACACGCGGCGGCCGCTGCGGATGCGCAGGGCGGCGAGCAGAAGATAAATCCCCAGACCGGCCGCAAGCCCATAAGCCACCCATTGATGCAAGGTCCTTGATTGAGCCAGCGCGACCGCTCCTTCCGGCAGTGCCCCGGTTTCAAACCGGATCCAGGCATGATACACATCCTGCCGCAAATCGATGCCGTTTTCGCTGTTGGTCAGGATGACCAAGCCGTTTTGGGACTCGGGGATAAAGCCGTAGAAGGCGTGCCAGCCCCGGTTGTCGCCCGGGTGGTAGAGAAGGGTGGTGCCGTCCGGCAGGCTACGGGAAAATATACCGAGTCCGTTTTCGCCCAAAACCGGTGTCTGCATCTCCCCGACCAGGTCGGGAGCTAGAACACCCCGCCCCAAGGGGATTCCTCCGGTCTTCGAGGTGTCCAGGCTCGCCTGCATGAGCTTTATCAAGTCTCCGGCGGTGGTGATCAACCCTGCGGCAGCCCGTTCAGTGAATCGGTAGTCGGGCAGTTCTTGTCCGAAATATCCGTAGGCTTTGGTCAGGGAGACTCTATCTTCTTTGCTTAGGCCGAAGCTGCTGGAGTTCATCCCCAGCGGGAGCAAAACCTGCTTTTCCATATAATCTTCGAACGGCTGCCCCGATACCTCTTCAATCACCATTTGAAGGATCGTATAGCCTGCCCCCGAATAGGCCGCTTCCGTGCCGGGAGTAAAGGCGAATTTTACGGGTTCGTTCAACATGCCTGCCCCCGCGAGGGATTGCTCGGGCGTGGGAAGCTCCCGGCCCGGCTCGACGCCCAGATAACCGGGATGGGGTGCAAGGCCTGCCGTATGGCTTAACAGCCGCCGGATCGTCACCTCCTCCGAAATGGTCTCCACACCTGGAATCGACCGGTTCCCCAAATGTTTGCCGACCGGGTCGTCCAACGATAGTTTCCCCTCTTCCGCCAGCCTCAAGATCCCCCAGGCGGTAACGCTTTTGGATATGGAGCCCGCCTGAAAGCGCGACGCTGCGTCCAGCTTATGGCCCGCCTTTTTATCCGCATATCCGTATTGCACCACGTAGCCGATTTTTCCATGCTCAAGAACGCCGATGGAAACGCCCGGCACCCCGTACTTTTTTTGCAATAGCGGAACCTGTTCGTCCAAGTAACGCCTGAACTCGGAGACGTTGTTTTTCTTCCCCGCGAGCCCCGAATCGGCCGGATTGGCCGCGGCGGTCGATGCGGCGTTTGCCATGGGGAAAAAGGCGCTTATTCCAGCACTCATCAGGAGAACCGGCAGCAAAGTTTTTTGGAGGATTCTGGCGGCGACCCCCGTTTGTCTGGTCATACGAATTCCACTCCCATCAGTTCAATCGCTCTTTAGTAGTGCTCAATCCTTCATGGATCTATCTCAACGACGCTTATACAGCTTTGAAGTATAGGCCGCATTACGTTTTCTTCCCATCGATTTGCCTTTAAAGGATCTTAAAGAAACCTTACACTTTTCTTACAAGAATTATGGAATATTTTGTATTTACAAGAACAAATGTTCGTATTATAATGATTCCAAAAGGAGAGATCGCTTTAATGGATGTACTGGAGAAGCTTACGATCTTGACGGATTCCGCCAAATACGATGCTTCCTGTTCCTCCAGCGGAGGGGAGAGAGCGGGCCAAGACGGTAAGTTGGGGAGCGCCGTTGCGTCGGGAATCTGCCACAGCTTTGCCGCCGATGGGCGTTGCATCTCTTTGTTGAAAGTTCTGATGACCAACAGTTGTATATTCGATTGCAAATACTGCGTTAATCGCCGTTCCAACGATACCCGCAGGGCGATGTTCACGCCGGAAGAGCTTGCGCAGCTTACGATGAACTTTTACCGCCGGAACTATATCGAGGGATTATTTTTAAGCTCGGGGATCGTCAAGAGTCCGGATTATACTACGGAACGATTAATCCGGGTGCTGGAACTGCTGCGGAATCAATATGGATTCTCGGGTTATATTCATGTGAAGGCCATCCCCGGAAGTGATCCCGAACTGGTGAACAGGCTGGGACTGCTTGCCGACCGGATGAGCGTAAACATTGAGCTTCCGTCCCGGGACAGCTTACGGCAGCTTGCGCCGGATAAGAGCAAGGAGACGATCCTTCGGCCGATGGCGGCGATTCGGGAGGGCATCCGCGAGAACAGTACGGATTTGGTGAAGTATCGGCATGCGCCGAAGTTTGTGCCGGGAGGACAGAGCACACAGTTGATCGTAGGAGCTTCGCCGGACAGCGATCTGAAGATTTTGACGCTGACCGAGGCGCTGTATCGCAAATACGAGTTGAAGCGGGTGTATTATTCCGCTTACACGCCGGTGGTGGAACATTCGCTGCTTCCGGCGCTGGACAGCAAGCCGCCGCTTCTGCGGGAGCATCGGCTCTACCAGGCGGACTGGCTGCTGCGGTTTTACGGATTCGAAGCCCATGAACTGCTGGATGAAAGAACACCGAACTTCAATCCGTTTATGGATCCCAAGTGCCATTGGGCTGTCAACCATATCGACCGGTTCCCCGTGGAGATCAATCAGGCCCCGTACGAATCATTGCTGCGGGTCCCGGGAATCGGCGTGCGAAGCGCCAAGAGGATCGTTACGGCGCGGCGAGCGGGAAGTTTGGACTTTGCCGGATTAAAGAAGCTGGGGGTCGTGCTGAAGCGAGCGCAATATTTTATTACCTGCTCCGGCAGGCGTCTTGAAGGGTTGAAAGTGAATGAAAGCACAATCCTGCGATCCCTGTTGTCCAAGAAGGAAATCTCTTTGTATCTGCCTAAGCCCCAGGTGGAGCAGCTTACGCTGTTCAGCGACGAAGAACTCGCGGCGGGCAAGGGGGCGGAAGTGATTGCGACATGAGTTGGACCCGCCAATCCGCTTACGTTTACGACGGCAGTTTTGACGGTTTTCTCAGCTGTGTGTTTGAAAGCTATGACCGTAAAGAAGAGGCGGTGGACATACGGCCGGGTGACGATTGTCTTTATACCCTGTTCGATGCGGTATGGGTCGAGACCGATTTGGTGAAGGCTTCCAGAGTCTACAAGGGAATCGGCGCCAAAATCGGTCCGGACGCGCAGGAACTGATCCGCTGCGGCTTTCTTACTTGCGTGGCCGATAAGGAGTTGCTGCTGTACCGTTTTTTGAGGCTTGGCTTTCAATATGGACGTACGGTTATGAATATGCTGACGGAGGATACGGTCCACCGGCTGCGGAAGGCGGTAAAGCATTTAAAGACGGAAAGTCACGCTTATTTGGGATTCGTTCGGTTCTCGGATTATGGCGATATTCTTGTCGCAATTATCGAGCCCAAGAATCAGGTGCTGCCGCTGCTGGCCTCCCATTTCTGCGATCGGTACCGGAGGGAATCGTTTCTGATTTATGACAAGACTCATGGACAAGCATTGATGCAGAAGCAGGAGGGTCCGCTTACAGAACGGGTGGGACTTTTTCGTCTGGACGAGCTTGTATTGCCCGAGCCGAGCCAAGAGGAGATGTCATACCGGAGACTGTGGAAGCAATTTTATGATACGGTGGCGATCCGGGAAAGAAATAATCCCCGGGCCAGGCTTTCCCATATGCCCCAACGTTACTGGGCACAGTTAACGGAAATGCAGCAGAGCCATCGATCGGCGGCCCCCTCCCCGAAGCGTTTACGGTAAGCCGCGATCTTCTGGTACAATGGTTCAGAGGATGTAAGGCCTGTATGGCTTAGCCTTGCCTTACGTGGGCCAAATTGCCCCAAGCGAGAGCAATGTGAAGAAGGAGACGGAACGTGGATTGGTATCGGAATTCTCAAAGTAGTTACAATTACATCTACCCCTATGCGTGCCACGAGAACGAGAGAGAATTGTGCAGGCTTGAGCTTCGCAGCTTGTTTGGGCAAGAGCCCGGAGCACATTCCTTTATGGAAAGCAAAACCGCTATCGGAGCGAGCCGGAGCCCTTTCATTTCCATGGAAATGAGGGTGTTGGCCAGAAGCGGCTCGCTCGAGGAGGTTTTATCCCTTGCGGAGAAACTTGACTTGAAGGGGAAGACCTTCAAAGTCAAATATCTCAAAAACGGTACGCCTCGCAGTTACGAAGACCAGCGCCGCTTGGAGAGAACGGTCGGGGCTCATATTCGGGGCACGGCCGAGATGAGGCAGCCGGACGTCCTGTTCGGTCTGTTGCATGACGGGGAGTCGTGGAGACTTGGCATATGCGAGCCGGCGGATCCTGTTTGGCAGAGGCATAAACATAAGCCCCGGAATTATTCTACAGGGCTTTCCGCCACCCTGGCCCGAAGTCTGGTAAATATCGCCGTTCCCGTTGTCTCCGGGTTCCGTGCGGTCGATCCCTGCTGCGGGATGGGCAATGTACTGATCGAGGCCCTATCGATGAGGATCGACATTGTGGGACGGGATATCAATCCGCTGGCGATCCGCGGCGCGAGGGTCAACCTGGCCCATTTCGGATATCATCATGAAGAACTTGTCGGCATCGGGAATATGCATGAAATTGACGATCGCTTTGACGCGGCGATTCTGGATATGCCTTACAATTTATGTTCCGTTCTTCCTTTGGAGGAGAAACGTGCGATGCTGTTGAGCCTGCGCCGGTTCAGCGACACTTCGGTGGTCGTATCGTCGGAAGAACTGGAGCCGGAATTGCGCCGGGCGGGGTTTCAAATTCAGGGCTTTGCCAAAGTAACGAAGGGCTCTTTTGTGCGAAGCGTTTGGGTGTGCAGCTGAGCGTCAGCGCTCTTCCCGGGCAAAATGAATATTTGGCGAAACCGTATCACGGGACGGTTTCTTTCGTATTGTAAGTTCTCGGCTTTTCCCCTATAATCCAAAAGAGATAGATCGCCTGGATTCAAGCGAATACGGAAATACCCGTCGGTCCCGAAGCCCGCAAGTTTGCGAGCCAAGGGTTAAAAGGGAAGCCGGTGAAACTCCGGCACGGTCCCGCCACTGTATACAGGGACGCGCCCAAGCATGCCACTGTCGTACGCCACAGTATGATGGGAAGGCCGGGCGTTCGTCGGAACCTGGAAGTCAGGAGACCTGCCACGGGAAGGATAGACGGTCCTTCGAGGAAAGGATAACGTTCTGCTTAGAGGAGTGATCCCAGCGTTCCGGCACCGGAATATGACGACGGTCTCCCCTATAACTTTGTAGACGTAACCCATCCGCTAGGATGGGTTTTTCTTCATGAAGAGACATCGGAGTTGAGTTGCTGCTCACCAGGCAGGCTATTCTAGAATTACAGACACAGAAGGAGAGAAAGAGATGAAAAAGTGGACTAAGATCTGGGGGATCTGGCTTCTGGCCATTCTGTTGCTCGTCACTGCAGGCTGCGGGGCGAACGGTAAAAATGCCGCGGAGGGCGCCAAAGAGGGACAAGCCCAGCAGCAGGAGACGCCGAAGGATACGTCGAACGCAGCGGACCAGGAAAGCCTTAAAACGACTTATCCGCTGACCGTAAAAGACGGTTACGGCACGGAGTTTACGTTCGAATCGGCGCCGCAGCGCATCGTGTCGCTGGCCCCGTCGGAAACCGAAGGGCTGTTTGCCCTGGGACTGGATGAGCAGGTTGTCGGCGTTTCCGACAATGACGATTATCCGGAAGCCGTAAAAGACAAGCCGAGAATGGGCGGTTTCCAGGTTAATGTGGAAGCGGTCGTTGCGGCTCAGCCGGACCTCGTTCTGGCGGGGAGCCTGGTTGGTGATGAAACGGTGAAAAGCCTGAGTGATCTCGGTTTGAAAGTGTTCCGTTCCAACGCAAAAACGATGGAAGAGGTCATGGCGAACATCCGGTTGGTCGGTCAAATTACGGATCGCCAGAAGGAAGCCGGCGAGGTTACCGGCCAAATGCAGGCCGAGTTGGATAAGGTCAAGGAAGCGGTAGGCAAGCTGCCGGCCGATCAGAAGAAGAAGGTCTATATCGAATTCTCGCCGGGCTGGACGGTCGGCAAGGGTGAATTTATGGATGAAATGATTACGCTGGCCGGCGGAGAAAATGTCGCTTCCGACCTTACCGGTTGGAACGAAATTAACGAAGAGAACATTATCAAAGCGAATCCGGATGTTATTCTTTACGCCAAAAGCGTGGTTGACGAGAATAACCGGACGCTCGCCGATATTATCAAGAGCCGCGGAGGCTGGGACCAGATCACCGCGGTCAAGGAAGGCCGCATTATCGGGTTGGACGACAACCTGCTGAGCCGTCCCGGTCCACGTGTGACCAAAGGGCTTATCGATGTGGCTAACGCGATTTACCCGGATTTGATTCAGCCGTGAGGAACAAACTGGCAGGCTACGGATTTATAGGCCTCGGGCTGCTGATTCTTACCCTGCTGGTCTGTGTGGGATTCGGCTCCGTCAAAATGCCGGTCCTTGAGATCGCGAAGATCCTGCTGCATCGCCTTCCGGGCATGGGCCATTGGATTGAGCCGACCTGGGATACGGCTTCGGAGCAAATTGTGATGCAAGTCCGGCTGCCTCGCGTGCTTCTCGGCCTTCTGGTCGGGGCGTCGCTGGCGGTTGCGGGCGCTGCCTTTCAGGGCGTGCTGCGCAATCCGCTCGCCGATCCGTTCACCCTCGGGGTTTCCTCCGGCTCTGCCGTGGGCGCGGCCGTATTGATTTTTTTCGGCTGGCAGTTTTCGCTTATCGGCGTGTTTACCCTGCCTGTCGTCGCTTTTCTCACCGGGGCGGCTACGTTATGGATCGTCATGTGGCTGGCCCGGGAAAACGGCAAAATACCGATTGAAAGCCTGATCCTGTCCGGTGTGGTCATGCAGTCCTTTCTGGGTGCCGTCGTCTCGTTCCTGACGGCGATGTCCAAGGAGACCGTGAACCAGATCATGTACTGGACCATGGGCAGCTTGAGTCTGAGGGGATGGTCCTATACGGCCATCCTGCTTCCATATTTGGCGCTGGGCGGGTTGTTTCTGTGGAGCCGGGCCCGTTCGTTGAACCTGTTTGCCTTGGGAGAACGGCAGGCGGCCCATTCCGGATTAAACGTGGAGGGAACCAAACTGCTCATCCTCCTCGTCGCTACGCTTATGACGGCGGCAGCGGTATCCGTGTCGGGAGTCATCGGGTTTGTGGGCCTCGTCGTTCCCCATATGATCCGGCTGATCACCGGACCGGACTATCGCCTGATTATCCCGCTCTCCGCGATCGGAGGCGGCATTTTCATGATGTGGAGCGACCTGGCGGCCCGTTCGCTGCTCGCGCCCACGGAAATTCCGCTCGGGGTTGTAACGGCTTTTGTCGGAGCGCCGTTTTTCGCTTATTTGCTGTATCGTAAAAAAAGAGCAAGGGAGAAGGAACTGTCATGATCCAGGTTAAGGAGGTCACCAAGTGCTACGGGAAATTTAAAGCCTTGCAGGACATTGACTGGAGCATTGCGCCCGGGGAGTTTTGGGGCGTGATCGGCCCGAACGGCAGCGGGAAAAGCACGTTGCTCAGCCTGCTCTCCGGCGTCGAAGCGCCCGATCGGGGAGAAATCTCCTTGGCCGGGCGCTCTTTGTCCTCCTACGGGCGAAAAGATCTGTCCCGGAAGCTGGCGGTGCTGCAGCAGGACGGGCTTCCTCCGATCGCCTACACGGTCCGTGAAGTCATCGAGATGGGCAGGTTTGCTTATCAGGACTGGCGTGGCCGGGAAAAACAGGGCGGGGCGGAAGAACTGCTTCAGCGGATCATGAAGAGAATGGAGCTTGAGGAACTGGCGCATCGACCGCTCAGCAATCTGAGCGGGGGACAAAGGCAGCGGGCCGCTCTGGCCAAAGTGATGGCACAGCAGCCGGAGATCGTCCTGCTCGATGAGCCGACCACTTACCTGGATATCCGCTATCAAATGCAGTTTATGGATCTCATCGCCGGTTGGCAGCGGGAGGAGGGCTTGACGGTCGTTTCCGTGATGCACGATTTAAACCTGGCATCACTTTACTGCGACCGTCTGCTCGTGCTGAACGGCGGGCGCATTGCCGGTCAGGGAGCTCCGGGCGACATTCTCGTGCCGGAAACCCTGGAAAGTGTGTTTCATGTGAAGTCTTACCGTATTCCACATCCCGATTCGGGAGCCCCGCAACTGCTGCTCCGAAAAGCGGAGAACATCGTGCCGCGTTGATCCGGACTCGGCGCGCTCTCCCTCATAAAGTCTGCGGATAAAATCAATAAAGAAGACAATCAATCTAAGGTTATTCAAGGAGGCGTTTTCCGATGCTTCAAAGCGTTAAGGAGATAGCTCGTTCGATTTCCGCACTGGACGCCAAGGCGGCCGCCGCAGCCCAACTGCACTTGGATAGCTTGACCAAGCCACCGGGCAGTTTGGGCAAGCTGGAAAGCGTGGCGATGAAGCTGGCGGGAATCACGGGGCGAGTGGCAACCTCCTTCCCCAAGAGCGCCGTCGTCGTTATGGCAGCCGATCACGGTGTTTGCGCGGAAGGAATCAGCGCGTTTCCCGCCGAGGTTACTCCGCAAATGGTGCGGAATTTCCTTGCCGGCGGCGCGGCGGTCAACGTGCTGGCCCGGCAGGCCGGCGCGGAGGTGATGTGCGTGGATATCGGTGTCGACGCCGATATCGAGCATCCGGATTTGATCGCGAAGAAAATCCGGTACGGCACAGGCAACATCGCTGTCGGTCCGGCGATGAGCCGGGAGGAGGCCGAGGCGGCGATCCTCGTCGGCTTCGAAATCGTGAAGCAGGCGGCAGCGCGTGGCGTCGGGTGTTTCGTGACCGGGGAGATGGGGATCGGCAACACGACGGCCAGCGCTGCGTTAATGAGCGCCTTTACCGGGATCCCGGCACGGGAAACCGTAGGCCGGGGGACGGGAATCAGCGAGGAGCGCTGGCGACATAAAGTGGGCGTGGTCGATAGAGCCCTGGCATGCAACCGCCCCGATCCCGCCGATCCGATCGGAACGCTCGCCAAACTGGGCGGCTTGGAAATCGCCGGCTTGACCGGTGTCATTCTGGGCGCCGCGGCCAACCGCTGTCCCGTGGTGATCGACGGGTTTATTTCCAGCGTTGCGGCGCTGGCGGCGCAGCGGATCGCGCCGGAATCCGCGGGGTACATGATCGCTTCGCACGTTTCCCAGGAGCAAGGGCATGCCCAACTGCTCAGCCTTCTGGGGCTTGAGCCGATGCTGCATCTGGAGATGCGCTTGGGAGAAGGAACGGGCGGCGTCCTGGCGCTTCATCTGCTGGACGCGGCCTGCCGGATTATGGCCGAAATGGCCACCTTCCAGGGCGCGGGAGTTTCGACCTCGCACGAGAATGCCAAAGACGGTACCCCGGAAAACGGAGGGAACGGGTTATGATCGTAACGGTGACGGGAGGGGCCCGCAGCGGAAAAAGCTCGTTCGCCGAACGCTGGTGCATGAAGCATGCTCCGTCGGGATGGTATGTGGCGACCGCGCAGGCCTTCGACGAGGAAATGCGTCTGCGGATCGATCGCCATCGCCTTCAGCGCGAGGATAGCCGCTATCCCTGGACAACGTTGGAGGAACCGCTTCGGCTTGCTGGGCTGTTGAGGGAACTGCCGGGATATGACGGCTTTCACCCGGACTCTTGCGTGCTGGTCGACTGCCTGACACTTTGGCTGTCGAACGTGCTTCTGGCCGCGGAGGCCGAAGGGCGGGCCACCGAAGACGCGCTGACCCGCGAGATTGCGCGCTTGCAGGAAGCGGTCGCCGCCTATCCGGGGACGCTCGTTCTGGTGACGAATGAAGTGGGCAGCGGAATCGTTCCCGAGTACCCGCTCGGCCGGCTGTACCGGGATTACGCCGGCATCCTGAACCAGAGGATCGCCGAAATTTCGGACCAGGTCTTTTTGGTGACGGCGGGTATTCCGATCGAACTGAAAAGCAGGGAGTATTTGCTATGACACAAAAAGGACGGCCTATCCTGGCCGCTTTTCAATTTCTGTCCCGGTTTCCGGTTAAGGCGGAGCTGGATTTTACCCCGGAGCTGCTTAAACAAAGCGTCAAGCACTATCCGCTGGTCGGCGCCGCGATCGGGCTTGCCGTTTGGGTAGGGGGAGTTCTGTCGGCGCAGGCGCTCCCCGTGTTCCCGGCGGCGGTGATCGCTTTGATCCTCTGGGTCTGGCTCACGGGCGGATTGCATCTGGACGGCTGGATGGATTCGGCGGATGCCCTGTTAAGCTACCGTTCCCGCGAAAAAATGCTGGAAATCATGAAGGACAGCCGCGTAGGGGCGATGGGGGTGCTCGCTTGCGTTTTGCTGCTTCTGCTAAAGGCTTCACTGTTGACTTCGCTGCTCGCGGCGGGCAGCCTGCCGGCGGGAGCGGCGCTCCTGACGGCCCCCGTGTGGAGCCGTTGGTTTATGGCCCGCGCCATGTCCAAATGGCCGACCGCGCGTGAGGGCGAAGGTCTGGCGGGCCTGTTTCGCGGCCTGAAAGCGAAGGACACCGTACAAGCAGCGATCAGCGCCTTGGTGTTGACCGCCGCCGGATTGAGCCTGACGGCATTGTTGCCGGGGGACGGTCCGGGTCTGCTGCGGCTAGGCGTTTACTTTGTCGCCGCTCCGGTGCTGACGGCAGCGGCCGGTTCGCTGGCCGCCGGCAAAATTTGCTCCAAACTGGGCGGATTGACGGGCGACACCTACGGGGCGATGAACGAAGGGCTGGAGGCGCTGCTGCTTGTGCTGGCGGTTGTTGTTTTTCAGACAGCATAGACGGTTAGGAAGGTAACCCCGCGACAGTATTAGGAGCAAGGGAGGCGAGAGGGATGAATGAAGCGGTCCAAAACCGGGAATCCGAGCCGGGGCAGGGGAAAGTGCTCATGGTGCAGGGGACGGCCTCCGATGTGGGCAAAAGTGTAATCGTCACCGCGCTGTGCCGGATTTTTACCCGCGCCGGATTTCGTACGGCCCCATTTAAGTCGCAGAATATGGCTTTAAATTCTTACGTGACCGAGGACGGGTTGGAGATCGGCCGCGCGCAAGGGATTCAGGCGGAGGCTTGCGGCATCCCCGCGACGACGGACATGAATCCCGTACTGCTAAAGCCTACGGGGGAAATGCGGTCCCAGGTGGTGGTACACGGCAAGCCGCACGCCCATCTTAGCGCTGCGGGCTACCGGGAGGAGTTCCTGCCGGTGGCCAAGCCTTTGGTGATGGAAGCGCTCGGGCGGCTGCGGCATAAGTACGATATCGTCGTGATGGAAGGCGCCGGAAGCCCGGCGGAAATCAACCTGAAGCATCGCGACATCGTCAACATGAATCTGGCCGGATGGGCGGATGCGCCGGTGATTCTTGTGGCCGATATCGACCGCGGCGGCGTATTTGCGTTTCTGGTCGGTACCCTGGAACTGCTGGAACCGGAGGAGCGGGCCCGGGTCAAAGGATTTATCATTAACAAGTTCCGGGGAGATCTGGCGCTTTTGCGGCCGGGTCTGGACTGGCTCGAGAAGCGGACGGGGATTCCCGTGTTGGGCGTACTGCCCTTTATGCCGGATCTGGACATCGAAGCGGAGGATTCGGTGGTGCTGGATACGTACTCGTCACGTCCGACGGCCGGCCGGGAGCTGGATATCGCGGTGATCCGCTATCCCCGAATATCGAATTTCACCGATTTCGACATTCTTTCTTCGGAACCGGATGTGTCCTTGCGTTATGTTCAGCATGCCGATCAGCTCGGTACCCCCGACATCGTCATACTGCCGGGATCCAAAGATACGATCGGCGATCTGGAGTTTTTGCGTGAGCAGGGGTTGGAGCGCGCGATTCGCGAATTTCTGGAGGGCCGGCGTAACACCCGGCTTGTCGGCATCTGCGGCGGTTACCAAATGCTTGGCCGGCAGCTTCATGATCCCGAAGCCGTGGAATCCGCGGTTCCCCGCGCGGCCGCAGGTTTGGGCTGGCTGCCGGTGGAGACGACGTTTCTTCCGGGCAAAACGACGATTCGCGTCGGCGGGAGCACGCTGCCCGGGATTGCGGGTTTTGCAGACTCGGCGGGACGCGGATTTCCGATCAGCGGTTACGAGATTCATGCGGGACGGACGGAGCCGATGCGGAACGTAAGCGACACGCCCGTATCCGAAACGGTCCCGGTATTTTTCATCCGCGAGCCGGATGGAACCGACCGGTTTGAGGGGACCGCACGAAAGGACGGGAGGGTGTTTGGCACCTATCTGCACGGGGTGTTCCAAAACGACGCCTGGCGGCGGTCCTGGTTGAACGCCGTACGCGCGGACAAGGGGCTCCCCCCTCTGAAGTCGCAGTTAGCGGCCGATTCACGGAAAGAGGCCGCGTTTAACCGGCTGGCGGATCATGTGGAATCCCACTTGGATATGCGGCAAATCTACAGCATGCTGCGGCCATAGCCGGGCCAGGTCGTTGGCGTTTAACAGAACGAATGAATGATGACAACGCAAACGCCCGCGTTTAAGGTATTCCCTTATACGCGGGCGTTTTGTTCGTTTTCTGGAAGGACGCCTATATTTTAAACTTCTCCACCGCTTCCTGCAGTGTAAGCGCCTGGCGATACAAAGACTGAACGGTCTCGGTATGAAGCTCCATTTCGGACATTTGCCGGTTGGCGTAATCGGCGATCTGTTCGATGCTCTGCAGGGATTTGGCGGTAATGTTCGCGGCTTCTTCCACCGAAGCGGTGACTTCCTCCGTGCCGGCGGACACTTCCTGTGTCGAAGCGGATACCGATTGAATCGTCGAATTGATGGTTCGGATAAGTTCCGTCAGTTGGCCGAAAGCGAATCCGGCCTGGTCGACGCGCTCACGTCCGGACTTGATTTCATGGCTGACAAGCTCCATGGCGTTAACGGAATTCACGGCCTCCTCCCGGATGCTGAGCAGGTACTCCCCGATTTGGTCCGTCGCCGTACGCGATTGTTCCGCCAGCTTGCGGACTTCCTCGGCGACCACCGCGAACCCCTTGCCATGCTCGCCTGCCCGAGCGGCTTCAATCGCCGCGTTCAGCGCCAGGATATTGATTTGTTTGGTGATGTCCATAATGACTCCGACCACCGCGGCGATGGACTCCGACCGTTCATTCAGAACGGAAATATAGCTGCGCGACTGGATCGCCGCCTGTTCGATCGCTTTCATCTGCTCAACGGCCGTATTGGCGAGCGTGTTGCCAGACTCGGCCTCCGTCGAAGCCTGCCCGATCTTCTCCGTCACCACGGCGGATGAAGTGGCGATATGCTGCACGCCCTGCGAGATTTCCTCCATCGCCCTGGCGTTCTCCGCCGCGGTGGAAGCGATCGTGAAGCTGCCTTTTTCGATCTCCAGCGTCGCCGTACCCGATTGTTCGGTTAGCTCCTTGAAGGTGGAGGCGGAGTGGAGCAACTGGTCGGAACCGTCTACAACGTTGCGGGAGGTTTCCAGCACTTGTCCGATCATCGCTTTTAACTGCGCCGTCATGATCCGGAAACTGTCGGCGAGCCGGCCGACTTCATCCTTGGACGCAATTCCGATTTCCTGCCGGAAATCGCCCTGTGCCATCAGGCTGGTTACTTCCTCCAGTTTTTTGATCGGGTTGGTGATCCGCCGGCTGTTGAGATAAGCGACCAGCATCCCGACGAGAATCACAAGCAGGAAAATCCCTATACAAATCCAGAAAATTTCCGCCTTCTTGTCCTCGATGAACGTAGCGTCCATGCCTACGGCGAGCAGCGCCGAACTGCCCGGGAGGGCGATGTAGGCGGTTTTATGAGACCCGAATTGGTCGGAGTACAGCGGGCTGATGCTGGCTTTTCCTTTCGATTCGGCTTTGCGCATCGCCTCCTGAACTTCAAGCTGATCGCCGACCTTCATCGGGGATCCCTCATCCACGCCGATGACGATGGCCTGATCCTCTTTCAAGTCGAGCAGATAGGCCGTATGTAACTGAAACTCTTCCACCTTTTCGCTGAGATAGGACTCTACAATGACGCGGGAATTTTCCTTCCCGTTCAACAATTGCAGAGCTTGTGTCGTATCCATCTCTTTAAAAATATCCTTCGAGCTCGTTTGCAGCACCCTGTCAAATTGCGGCAGCACATTCCGGTTGATAATCCCCATGGAGACAAAGTAGAAACTCAGGCTGAACAACAGCGAAGACAAAATGATGACGATCGCAAACGTGGCCATAAACTTGCGGCCGATAGAATGATTGACTTTTAGCATAGAAAGCCTCCCCTGTCCCTCTCCTAATTTTCTTTATTTCTCTGCTTGACGTGATCCGGTTACCTAGGCGGTATGGCATGGTCCTAGTCTTAATTAACCAGTGTATATTTAGGACTATTTTATAGAAAAAAATGCCTTTTGAAAATGATATTTTTTATATTTTCATTTTTCAAATTACGGCAAATGAAAATAAGGGATGGCAACCGGGCCGGAGTTGTGGTATCTTGGGACTTGCTGCGCTTTGAAGCAGCCGCGGTTCGCAACCATCCCGCGTAATCAAAACTAGGAGGAGTTTCAGATGTTCAATATCGGATGGGGCATTTTTTATATGCTCGTCAATTTCGGCTTTTTCCTGCTCTGTTATCGGTTGTTTGGGAAAAAAGGCCTGTATGCCTGGATCGGCGTCGCCACCGTCATCGCAAACATTCAGGTCGTCAAGACCGTGGAGATGTTCGGCATCGTCATGACGCTGGGGAACACGATGTATGTCAGCCTGTACTTGACCAGCGATTTGCTGAACGAAAAATTCGGGCGCGAGGAAGCCAAAAGAGCCGTCTGGTTCGGCTTTTTCACCTTGATCATGACCACCGTTCTCATGCAGATGGTACTGGCCTTTGAGCCGCAGGAAAGCGACATTTCCCAGGGAGCGCTAGAGACGATTTTCGGGCTGATGCCGCGGCTCGCACTCGGAAGTCTCACCGCCTATTTTGTCAGCCAATTTCTGGACGTCCGCCTGTACTCGTGGATCCGGAAATACTATCCCAAGCGTCATCAACTTTGGATTCGGAACAATGGAAGCACGATGGTCAGTTCTTTTGTCGACACGCTGATTTTCTGCTCCATCGCTTTTCTCGGACAGTACAGTCTCCAGGTTTGGCTGGAAATCCTGCTGACGACGTACGTGTTCAAATTTGTCCTAACGGCCGCGGGTACTCCCGTTCTGTATATCGCCCGGAACTTCCACCATGCGGAGGATGAGCCGGTTAAGACGGTGCCGCAATAAGCGGTTTATTATGAAGATAACCCTCGGGCCATTCGCCCGGGGGTTATTAAGACTATCGAGCTTAAGAAACTTTATAGCATGGAAAAAGACGGCGTTGGAGCACATTCGATCAATCCTTCGGGCCCGATTGCATCTGATCCCGCGCGGTACCCACCGACCGGACGCATCCCGCGCGCCCTAACGGAAGCCATAGCCGCTATTATGGCCAAAAGGGCCGATTACTGAAATCTAACGGACGTATTAGCGCCTATTTCCGTAATTTCGGTCGGTGAACCCCCGAATTAGCAGGAATAGGCGTTATTATTTCCGTTAGGATGGCGATCGGCCCTATTTTCGCGAAATAGCGGCTATTACGTCCGGGTACCCACCGACCGGACGCATCCCGCGCGCCTAACGGAAGCCATAGCCGCTATTTTGGCCAAAAGGGCCGATTACCGAAATCTAACGGACGTATTAGCGCCTATTTCTGTATTTTCGGTCGGTGAACCCCCGAATCAGTAGGAATAGGCGCTATTATTTCCGTTAGGATGGCGATCGGCCCTATTTTCGCGAAATAGCGGCTATTATGTCCGGGTACCCACCGACCGGATGCATCCGGCGCGCCTAACGAAAGCCATAGCCGCTATTTTGGCCAAAAGGGCCGATTACCGAAATCTAACGGACGTATTAGCGCCTATTTCTGCAATTTCGGTCGGTGAACCCCCGAATCAACAGGAATAGGCGCTATTATTTCCGTTAGAATGGCGATCGGCCCTATTTTCGCGAAATAGCGGCTATTATGTCCAAGTATGGCCGGGCGGGCTTTCACCCAATGACTTCGCTCGAGCGGTCGAGCCTGAGTCGGACCGTATCCGATTGCTCTTGGTTCAGCCCGCCGTCGCTTCTTGGTTCAGCCCGCCGTCGATCTTTGCAAGGGCTTTTCACCCGCCCTACAAATACTGCAGCTCTTTGGGAAACGCCGTGAGCACCTCGACGCCGGACGCCGTTACAAGGCAATCGTCTTCGATTCGAACGCCGCCAACGCCGGGCACGTAGATGCCGGGCTCGACCGTAAACACATTCCCTTCCCGGAGCGTATGCTCGTTCAGACCGTGGATGGAAGGGAATTCGTGGACATCAATGCCGAGCCCGTGGCCCAGCCGGTGGTTGAAATAGGGGCCGTACCCGGCATCCTCGATGACGTCTCTCGCCGTCTTATCCAGGGAGGCGAACGTCATGCCGGGCTTGACGGCGGCGATGGCCGCCCGGTTGGCCGCGAGCACCGTTTCATAGATGCGGACCTGTTCCGGTTTCAACGCTCCGAACGCGAACGTACGGGTGATATCGGAAGCGTAACCGGCGGCATAGACGCCGATATCGAACATCACCAGGTCGCCGGGGCGCAGTTGGCGCTCGCCGGGAACCCCGTGAGGCAGCGCGGTTTTCTCGCCGAACAGCACCATGCTGTCAAAGGAAGGGCCATCGGCGCCCAGCTTGCGGATTTGGTACTCCACTTCCGCGACAAGTTCGGACTCCGAAACGCCCTCCTTAACTTGTTTGAGCGCTTGCTCCAGCACGGCTTCGATCAGCCGGACCGCACGGCGAATCCTCTCAACTTCGGCAGGGCTTTTGCAAACGCGCATTTCCCGCAGCCAAGGTCCGACATCCGCATATTCCGTCAAAGCCAGGGCTTCCTGCAGGTGTTCCAACCGGGACACCGTCATGTACTCTTTTTCAAGACCCAGCTTGCCCGCCGGGGTTTTCAAATGCTTGCTCAAGAGTTGATACGGATTGTCGGTATCGAGGTGGGTCACGATTTCCATGCCGTGGGTGGCGGCTCGTGCGGCCTCCTCATCCAAGGCGGGCACGACCAGAAACGGGGCGTCGCCGGGCTGAAAAACAACGCCCAGAAAACGTTCGTGCGGATTGCTGAGAAAACCGGTTAAATAATATACATGCTTGGGGTCGGTGATGAGCAGGGTTTGCAGCCCATGCTGCTTCATCAGTCGTTCCAAAGCGGACCATTGCTCGGTCATTACGGACAACTTCCTTTCCTGATTGGACTTGGATAAATAATAGGTTACTACTTCTTACGGAGAAAAAAAAGAAGCTGACGCGCGGGGGAGTTTACTTTTTTCCATATTTCACTAAACTATTATTGTTGCTTAAATTTTGAATAGATTCGGAGGTTGCAGCGTGGCCGTTGAGAAAAAAGATACGACGAAGTTTATTTTGCTCGGCTTGATGTTGGCGATATTGATGGCGGCTATGGACAATACCATCGTCACGACCGCGATGGGAACGATCGTCTCCGAGCTCGGGGGGATGGATCAGTTCGTATGGGTGACGTCCTCCTATATGGTTGCGGTAATGGCGGGAACGCCGATCTTCGGAAAGCTGTCCGATATGTACGGACGGAAGCGGTTCTTTTTATTCGGTATCATCACATTTCTGATCGGTTCGGTATTATGCGGAATCGCGCAAAGCATCGTTCAACTGAGTATCTTCCGCGCGATTCAGGGGATCGGCGGCGGAGCGTTGATGCCGATTGCCTTCACGATTATCTATGATATTTTTCCGCCGGAGAAACGGGGCAAAATGACGGGGCTGATGGGGGCGGTGTTCGGTACGTCCAGCATCTTCGGTCCGCTTCTGGGGGCCTACATCACCGATACTTTGGGCTGGAACTGGGTGTTTTACATCAATGTGCCGATCGGCTTGGTTTCCCTGGCCTTTATCGTTCCGTTCTATAAGGAATCCCTGTCGCACAGCAAACAGCAGATCGATTGGACAGGGGCGTTTACGCTCGTCGGATCGGTCGTTTGCCTGATGTTTGCGCTGGAGTTGGGCGGGCAGAAATACGCCTGGAATTCCGGCGTGATTCTTGGCCTGTTTGCCGGATTCGCCGCGTTGTTTGTCATTTTTTTGTTTGCGGAAAAAAGGGCGAGCGAGCCGATTATCTCCTTCGGCATGTTCAGGAACCGGCTTTACGCGACAAGCAGCCTATTGGCCCTGTTTTACGGCTCCGTCTTTATCGTGGCTACCGTCTATATTCCGATTTACGTTCAAGGTGTCTTCGGCGGGAGCGCGACGAATTCCGGATTAATCCTGATGCCGATGATGGTTGGCTCCGTTGTGGGAAGCATGATGGGCGGCATGCTCACCTCCCGGTTGTCTTACAAGTCGATTATGCTGATCTCCGCCGTGTTTTTCGTATCCGGCTTTTTCGCCCTCAGCACGTTGTCCGGGGATTCCTCCCGGCTGTTGCTCACGATCTACAGCGTCATCAGCGGATTCGGGGTCGGTTTCTCCTTCTCCGTGCTCGGCATGGCCGCCGTTCATCCGTTCGACATGAGCAAGCGCGGGGCGGCGACCTCGACCAACTCATTTCTGCGGTCTTTGGGGATGACGCTGGGAATCACGATTTTCGGCATCCTGCAGCGAAACTTGATGAATTCGAACCTGGAGTCGGCCTTCCAGGGAATGGGGGGACAGGCCGGGATGAACTTCGGGGATACCCGCGAAGCGCTGTCGCCCGAGAAACGCGCTTTGATTCCGCCGGAGATTCTGAACAAAGTCACGGATGCCCTGTCATCATCCATCGCCCATACGTTTATGTGGACGCTGGTTCCGGCGGTACTGGCGGCGATCGTGGTGCTGGGCATGCCGGGCGATCGGCTGCTGGCGGCCCGGCGGGAAGCCTCCAAGCCTCGCGGCTAGCTATCGTACGCCATGTGTTTACCGCACTCCAATATGAGGTATAAAGGGAATAATACCCCGGAATGAGGTGAGTGCAATGGCGGAGGCAAAAGGAAAGCCGGAGGACCCGCGGGCGAGAGAAGAGGTTCTGCCGGGGAGAGACCACCCCGAGCAGTATCCTACGGATCGGCTCAGCCTGTTCGATCTCCATGACAGCGAGCAAAACGTCGATCCGATCCCGGTCGAGGACTTGAACCTGGAGGTTCGGGAGGAACGGGACAAGGAGGCGACGAAGCAGGCGTCCTCCAGCGAGCGTAAATATCGTACCGGCTTCGAGTAAGCCACATTAAGCTATATGAAGAAAAAATCCTCCGGTTGCCCATGGTCCGCTTGTTCGGACGTAGGGACCGGAGGATTTTTTTTGGTTGCCGTAACGTCAGTCCGATCCGTCTACTTCAGTTCCCTGACAACGTTCGGAGGCGTATGCCCTTTCAGCGCGAGGACCAGGTTTTGGGCCGCGATCATGGCCATTTGGTTTCGCGTATGCTCCGTCGCGGAGCCGATATGCGGCAAAGTCACCACATTCGGCATCGTGAGCAGCGGATGGTCTGACGCAACCGGCTCATGCTCGAACACGTCCAGGCCGGCCCCATAAATTTGCCCGCTTTTCAGTGCCTCCACGAGTGCGGACTCGTCCACGGTGGCGCCGCGGGAAGCATTGATGAAAATCGCGGTCTCCTTCATCAGGGCAAATTCCGCCGCGCCGATTAACCCTCTAGTTTCTGACGTCAGCGGGGTCATAAGCACGATGAAGTCCGCTTCCCGCAGCAGTTCGGGCAAGGCGAGATAAGAGGCGTCCAGAGCGGCTTCCGCTTCCGGCTTGCGGTGCCGGTTATGGTACAGCACGCTCATGCCGAAACCGAATTTTCCCCGGCGGGCCACCGCTTCGCCGATTCCGCCCATGCCGACGATGCCCAGCTTTTTGTGGTGAACGTCCAGGCCGAACAGGATTTCGTCGTCGCTCCGCCGCCATCTGCCTTCCTTGACATAGCGGTCCAGTTCGGGAATCCGCCGGGCCGCAGACAGGATCAGGCCCATGATCAGGTCGGCTACCGTGTCGTTCAGCACTTCGGGCGTGTTCGTTCCGATGATGCCTCTGGCCTTCATCGCCGCCAGATCGAAGTTGTTGTAACCGACGCTGATGTTGCTCACGGCCCGCAGACGAGGGGCATGGTCAAGCAGTTCGGCGTCGATTTTTCCGCCGGAGGTCAAGAGACCCTCCGCGTTCCCGAGACGTTCCAACAAGCAGTCCCGCGGAACCGGGCCGTCCCCTTCCCATTTGTCCACGAGGCAGTGTTCTCTGAGGTAGGCCTCCGCTTCTTCCGGAACGGGCCTTGCTACAAAAATAGTCGGCTTCATAAAAGACTCCTTCCTTCTGATCCGGCGGCGGCTGCCCTAGCGGTTATCCACTTTTTCGGGATACATGTCGTGATTCAGCAGCCGGTGTTCCGCCATGGTCTCGTATTTGGTGCCGGGGCGGCCGTAATTGCAGTAAGGATCGATGGAGATGCCGCCGCGCGGCGTGAATTTGCCCCATACCTCGATATATTTGGGGTCCATCAGCCGGATCAGATCGTTCATCATAATATTAACGCAATCCTCGTGAAAATCCCCATGATTTCGGAAACTGAACAAATACAGCTTCAGCGACTTGCTCTCCACCATTTTGATGTCCGGAATATAGCTGATATAAATGGTGGCGAAATCCGGCTGTCCCGTGATCGGACAGAGGCTCGTAAATTCCGGACAGTTAAATTTCACGAAATAGTCCCGGTACGGGTGCTTGTTGTCGAAGCTTTCCAGCATCTCGGGCGCGTAAGTGGAGGGGTACTTGACCCCTTGATTGCCGAGCAGGGTTACATCCTGCATCTCTTCCGGTTTTCTTCCTGACATGGAATGCATTAGCCTCCTTAGATGAAAAAAGAGTGTCGTGCGGAGTTGCTGACGTTGGAAATCGATATAGCGATAGAGTCGATTTAGTTGATATAGTCGATATAGTTGATTTAGTTAAATAGTCGATTTAGTTGATTTAGTTAAATAGTCGATTTAGTTGATTTATATAGGTTGAACTAAAGAATTGGCGGTGGAGAAGGGTGTGAAATCGTTTCGGAGAATACGTCACCGACATCCACAATTGTAGATATATCGGAGTTTACATCATTAACGGGAAAATCTCCCGTTAATGTACCGATCCTGGCTCTTCTATCGGATTTAGCTGGAAAAACTCCATCTATTTCGCGGCCCTATTGCCAATATGCACAATTTCAGGCGAATTAACGGGAGGTTTTCCAGCTAATTGGCCTCTCCAGCCGCATATGCACCAAATTAACGGGAAGAATTCCTTTTAATTCAATGTTCCAAATCCGTATTAAGCCCACTGCGACAAGGTGCCTAGGGTACTTCCAACTCCAAAAACTGCAAATCTGCAGGTATTTTGGCCGATCCACGCCCCGATACGAAAAAAGCTGCAAATCTGCAGGTATTTCTAGCGATTTTAGAAAAACAAGCCGGTTTCGTCTAAAATTCCTGCAGAATCGCAGGAATCTTCATTTTTTTGGCCCCGAACAAGAAAAAACATGCAGATATGCAGGAATTCTTGTTCGTCAAGGTTGTCTGACGGTGCCCTAGTCTGCAATCAATAGTTCAAACTATATAGTTAATTTAGTTGATTTAGCTGTTTTCGCGAAAGCCGAATCTCGCCCAATTAGCGGGAGATAATCCCGTTAGTCCCACGCGGTCACGCGGCTTCAGACACCGCGTTTGTTGCCCCAAACCAGCGCGTGGAGTTGGGGGAGGACCCGCACATCGTTCAGTTCGGCCGTGTCCATGACCCGATCGATCAGCCGCCCGTAGCGGTCCAGCAAATCCGCCGCATGCGCCAACGTGTCCATCCGCCGCACGTCCGGATTGCCGACCTGCACGAACATCGCCACGCCCGGATAGCGAGCGTGCACCCGCTTGGCGTAAGCCAGGTCGGCGTCGTCAAAGACGACCACCTTGAGGCTTACCGCCAGGGGAGCGGGCCGGCCGGCGAGCTTCGCGACGATGCCGTCCAGCGCCGCCCAGTCGGTGTCCATGCCCGAGCTGGGCGGCTTCGGCGAGATCGTGACCTGGTCGATCTCGGCCAGCCAATCCTGCCAGCGGGAGCCCTGGGTCTCGACCGCCACGGCGATGCCTTCGCGGCGGAGCAGGGACACCAGGCTGGCAAGCTGCGGCAGGAGGGCGGGGTTGCCGCCCGACAGCGTGACGTGCGAGAAGCGGCCGCCGCCGAGGGCGCGCAGCTCGCCGAGGATTTCCGCCGGAGCCATCCGGCGGATTTGCTCTTTGGCGCTGCCGTCCCAAGTAAAGGCGGAGTCGCACCACGCGCAGCGGTAATCGCAGCCCGCCGTGCGGACGAACATGGTCTTCTGGCCGATGACCATGCCCTCGCCCTGGACGGTCGGGCCGAAGATTTCGAGGACGGGGATCGGCGGCAATGAACCGCAACCGCGTTCCGCGCTATTCATCGCCCATCCACTCCCGTCTCGCTTCGGCATAGCTGTTCGGCGTTTCGTACAGCCGAACGAACTCGGTCCGTGCTTCCGCCGAAGCATCGCGGTAGCGTTCCGAGCTTAAAGCCGCCTCCATTTTTTCATAAAGCCATACGACCATATTTTCGGCTGTCGTGTTCATCGGAGGCAGCGTTTCGTTCAGATAGCGGTGATCCAGGAAACCTTCGATTTCGTCCTTCCAGATCTGCTTGATCGTGCCGAAATCGAGGGAGATTCCCCGCTTGTCGGGGATGGCGCTGATGCCGAAGACCACTTTGTACGTGTGGCCGTGCAGGTTTTTGCATTTTCCTTCATAAGCATGCAAGTGGTGGGCCGCGTCAAAGGTGAATTCTTTGCTGACGAGCACGCGGCGCCGATGATATTGAAGCTGGGCTTCGTCGATGTCCCGGCCCAGCGCCTGCAGGTTGTCGACGATGCGGAATTCTCCGGGCATCCGGCTCATTGCGCTTCCTCCCTTGGACCGGCAGGCGCGGCTCCCGCTGATAAGGCATCTTGGGCCGCGTTCCGCCTTTCCAGATACGTTTCCATGCCGGCGCGTCTCAACTTGCAGGCGGGGCAGGTTCCGCATCCGTCGCCGAGGATGCCGTTGTAGCAGGTCAATGTGCGCTCGCGGATAAAGTCAAAGGCCCCCAGGTCATCGGCCAGCTTCCAGGTTTCGGCTTTGTCGATCCACATGAGCGGAGTATGAATGACAAACGGATGGTCCATCGCCAGATTCAAGGTGACATTCAGCGATTTAATGAAGGCGTCGCGGCAGTCCGGATAACCGCTGAAATCGGTCTCGCATACGCCCGTAACCAGATGGCGGGCGCCGATGCCTTTGGCGAGCACGGCCGCAAAGCTGAGGAACAAATGGTTCCGCCCTTCCACAAAAGTGCTGGGAAGCGCGCCTTCCTCATGGGAAATCGGAATGTCGTTCCGGGTAAGCGCGTTCTGAGTCAACTGGCCGAGCAGACTCATGTCGAGCCGCGTCCATTTCACCCCGAGCTCGCCGGCAATCTTCTCGGCGCATTCGATTTCCTGACGGTGCCGCTGCCCGTAATCGAAGGTGACCGCTTCAACCTCGCGGAACTCTCTGAGGGCCCAGAACAGGCAGGTCGTACTGTCTTGACCTCCGCTGAACACGACAAGCGCTTTTTCATTTTTGAGCATAAAAAAACCTCTCATTCTTCATAGATTTAACCCGCCCAGGCAAGGCCTTTCGAGGGTCCACAAGAAAGAGAGTGTTCTTGAACTTTCGCCGCAAAAAAACAAACCCTGGCTATGTAAAGCAGGGCGCCATTAGTTTTTTATAGAGGGAGTTCGCGAACCTCTCCCATGCTTTGGAGCATGGACTTTCTTCTATTGTCGCGGGGCGTCGCCCCGGAGGCTATTATAGCATACGGCGGACCGTCTTGGGTATTGGGGAAAATTTCATGCCGGTAAAGAAAACGCTTCTTTTTCTCTATTTACAAGCCCGAGCCCGTGGATGATAATGGAAGGATATTATGGGAAGGAAGGTGAAATTTTTTGATGAAAAAATACAGAATGAAATGGCTGGCGCTCCCTTTGGCGTTGATTCTGGTCGTTCTCGCGGGTTGCCAGGCCGTGGCCGGATTTGATATCAACAAGGCGCTGCTCCAAAGTGTCAAGGTCACATCCAGCGAATCCAAACAGTCCATGTCGGTCGAATTGGTTCCGGTTAACGGGACGATTTCGGCGGAAGACCGGAAAGTTATCGATCTTATCAATTCTATTAAACTTACCGTAGACAGCGCGAAGGTTCAGGATCTGAACCGCGTTTCAATGAAAGGGGCCGTTGGTTACCAGGATAAAAAACTGCCGTTCCATCTTTCTATGGACGAGAAAGGCATGGCGATCCAGGTCGAAGGCGCCAAGCAGCCGATATACATAGGGCTTGGCTCGACGATGGACGGAATGCCGGACATGACGGCGTACCGTGGACAAATCCAGCAGCTTTCCGAGAAGGCCACCGAATTTGTTCTGAAACATCTGCCGAATCCAAGCCAAATTTCCGTGAAAAAAGCGCGGGAAACGGTGAACGGAGAGGCTGTGGATTTGACGCATCTGCAGTTGGAAATCCGCGGGGATGAGCTGATCAGTCTGGTCAAGCCTTTCCTGACCAGTGTGGCCAAGGACGAACAGGGCATCAAGGACCTGATCGGAAGCTTCTATGACATCCTTTATCCGATGCTGAAGGAAATGGGCGGCGACTTGGGAGCCACCGGTTTTCTGCCGGAATCCAAGGAAGCCACCGTGGCTGCCTTAGCGGCGGCGCTGCAGGAGGAACTGAACAAATGGCTGAACAATTACGACCAGGGCTTGAAGGACCTTATGGCCGAAACGCCGGGGCTCTCCACCGTTTTCGGTAAGGATACCGTGCTTAAGCTGGACATTTATTTTGACGACAAGCTGAACATCCGTAAGGAGAACGCCGAGTTGACCATCGCTCTGCCAGCCGCGGAAGATCTGCCGATTCAAGCCGTGAAGCTGCGGATGAACAGCGAAATGTGGAATATCGGGGGGGCGGTGAACGCCGAACCGGTAAATACATCCGCCGGGGTGCTGGATGTGATGCAAGGAGACGTCACGCCGGGACAGTTCCTGCGTAACTTCGACAGCAATTCGGAAATTTACAAGCTCTTAAAGGATGAGATGAAAATCACGAGCAAGCAAATATTCATTGACCCGTTCAATGAATATTACGGTGTGACTTCCAAGAACAACACCTCGTTCATCCCGCTCCGCTATTTGTCGGAGCAGCTCGATGCGCAGGTGAAATGGAATAAGAGCACGAATCAAATCGTCATCACTGACGATATTACGGGCGGACAAATCATCGTGAAGGTCGGCGCGAAACAAGCGACCGTGAACGGGCAGACGGTGAATCTGGACCAGCCGGCGTTTGTCGACACCTTCGGAACGACCTACGTGCCGCTGCGCTTTATCGCGGAATCGCTCGGAGCCAAGGTAAACGTTGATGGCGAGGGCTTTATCACCCTTGAACGTCCGTAACGAAGCATCGCAAAAAACAATCCTGTGTCGCCATTTCCATGGTGATCGGGGTTGTTTTTTTTGTAGACAATCCGCACTTTTATGAGATATGATGTGTATGCAGAAAATGATAATCATTATCAACGGTGATGGAGGGTCCATGTGATGCGTTTTAGAAAATCCAGTTTGTTGTCTTTGACAGCAATTCTTCTGGTCTCGATCGTACTTGCCGCTTGCGGAAGCCAAAACGGCGCAAACAGCGGAGAGAGCGGAAATACATCGGCGGAACAAAACAGCCAGGCCGAAGGCAATCAATCCGCCGGCGGAAATGCCGAGCAGGCTCAAACCAAAGTGTTCAAGGATATGAAAGGCGATGTGACGGTACCGACGAATCCGCAGCGGATCGTATCCATTACGCACTTGGGGGATTTGGCGGCGCTCGGCGTGAAGCCGGTCGGGGCGGGTTCCTTGGCCTTGGAGAATTCCATTCTCCTGAAGGATGAGCTCGAAGGCGTGGCTAACGTGGGAGATGTCTCGATGGAGAAGGTGCTGGAGCTTAATCCGGACCTGATTATCGTGCCGTCCTATTTGCCGGCGGAGAATGTGGAGCAGCTGAAGAAAATCGCTCCCGTGGTTACGTTGGCCACGACCGGCTGGGAAGGAATCGACCCGCTGGAAGAAGTGAAGACGATGGGCGAATTGCTCGGCAAGCAGAAGGAAGCGGAGGAATTCATCACCCGGTACAAGCAAAAGGCGGAAGAGGCCAAGAAGAAAATCGAGGAAGTGATCGGTCCGGACGAGAAGATCGGTACTTATTCCATTTGGGCGAAAAACTTCTGGGTATGGCCTAAGACAAGAGACGCCGGGTATAACTTGTATGAAATGTTCGGGCTTAAGCCGCTGCCGAAAATTGAAAGTGAAGCCTTCCCGGGACAGGGGATCGATATTTCCCTGGAGGTCTTGTCCGATTACGCGGCCGATCATATGTTTGTGACGGTTTACGAGCCTGACGGCGGAGCGGAGCGCGCCAAGGAAGTGATGAACGGGGCGGTCTGGAAGAACCTCCCTGCCGTGAAGAACAACCATGTCTATATGTTGGATATGAAAGAATTCTGGATGGTGGATGGTTTGAACCTGGAGAAACAGGTGGATATTCTGACCGATCTGATTTTGAGCCAGAATAAAAAATAAATGAAGAGTACACATGTACAGGGCTGTCGTCTTTGCGGTATTAAACCGCAAGCGGCAGCCCTGTATTTGTTTGCGGTCAAAGCGGCCCGTCCAAACGCTGGAGATACTCGATGACCGCATTGCTGTTCAAAAATACATAAGGCGAATCGGGACGGGGGATTTCGGAAACGCGTTCCGCGGAGATCGTGATGATTTCTTTTCCGTCATGTTCCCCGGTCTGCAAGGTACCCTCGACTTCGACCCAGATGTCATTTCGTAAAGAGGGAAGCGGAGCGACAGAGCTGACCGGTACCCCGAACGGATAGGCATCGGCCGTACAGCACTGCACCAGGAAGCGGCTCAGCACGAATTCCGAGCGGTTCGGCGCATCTTTCTTCTGATAGACGAATCCGCTCAGTTTGATTTTTTTGCCCCGGAAGTCCTCTTTAAAAAGCTCGATCGCTCCGATCATCTCCGAAAATATCTCCGGCTTGACTTCGATAAGTTCCTGAATGTACAGGCGCTTGGCAAGTTCGGCGAACTCCTCGTTATATTTGTCCGGCGCTTTAAACTTGCCGTCGAGCTGCTCCCGGCTCAGCACCGGCGAACCCAGAATCATCCCTTTTCGGGTAGCGGCCGCGCCGTCCAACGCCCGGTCGGGAAGGACCAGACCCAGCAGCAGCGGCGTCAGAAACAAGGCGTACGCCAGGGTATGCTTGAATGCGGAACCGGTGACCTCATGTTCCATGCCGCATTCGCAAATCACGCCGTTTTCTTTGGCGAAAAAGGCGTGGTACACCAGCGTTACGGCGACGAGGACCAGTGGAATGACGCTTAAACGGAGCCACAGCTGCATCTCGGGTGCGACATAGAGCTGCAGCTTGCCTGAGGTTGCAAGGTGAGAAATGTACAGGGCGAAGCCCAGCAGGATGAAGGCACGGAGGAGATAGTGGCGTTTGGCGGCCACCGCTTCGGATTTCATGGGCAAGTCCTCCTTTTAAGTGAAATAAAATGCATCCACGGCCACGGCGCCGATAAAGACGACCGCGAAGATAAGAAAGGCCAAGTACAAGACGAATTTCGTTTTGAAAACGGAAAGCAGCATCAGGGTATTTTTAAAGTCTAGCATCGGACCGAAGACCAGGAAAGCGAGCAAAGATCCGGATGAAAAAGTCGTGAGAAACGTCTGTGCCACGAAAGCGTCGGAGGTGGAGCAGAGGGACAGCAGGAAGGCGAATCCCATCATAAACAAATAGGAACTGACCGGACCGTTTCCGATCATCGTCAAGCTCTCCTTGGCGACGAACGATTGGATGCCGGCCGTAAGCAGACAGCCGATAAGCAGGTATTTGCCCATATCGAAAAATTCATCGGAAGTATGAACTAAAACGGCCGTCCATTTACTTCCGCGAGGCCGGTTTCTCATCTCCGTTTCCGCGACGGATTCGGAGTTTAACGTACTTCGGGTAACCTTGAGCGGACTGCTTTTCCATGTGGCGTAGATCATGAAGCCGATGGATGCGGAAACGAGAAAAGCCAGTCCCATTCGCGCATACACCATTTCGGGATAGAGTCGGAAAGCCATATAAGTCGCGCCATAGACGACGGGATTAATAATCGGGCCGGATAAAATAAAGACGATGGCGATGTATACGGGCATCCCCTTTTGAATAAGTCTGCGGATCAGCGGTATAATCCCGCATTCGCAGATCGGAAAGACGAGCCCCAGAACACAGGCGGTGAGAATGCTGGCCACGGGATGTTTGGGAATCCATCTGTCGAGGGCCTCTTCGGTGACGAAAAGGTGAAGAAGCGAGGACAATAGCGACCCTAACAAGACGAACGGCAGGGCTTCCAGAAGAATTCCGAGGAAGCTTGTCCGAAACGTTTGCAGGAAGGACAAATCCAGGGCAGGCAGCAGCCGTGGCAGCATGACCGTCAGACAGGCCAAGGTGAACGCGGCCGGAAGGAGCACCGGAAGCAGGCGGAGCGGCGCAGACTTGTTGATCATTTGGATATCCCCTTTTTTGGACAGTTAATCATAATCATTACTATTTAAGTTGACGGCATTTAAGAACGAAAAACCAAAAAAAATTACAAAAATAAACATGGCGGATTTCCGATTTTTAAAAGACAGGTCGTTGACAAAAAGGGAGAGCGGTATTATAGTAATGGTTGTTAATCGTAATAATTACGATTAAAAGAGAAAGGAGCTGTTCTTTTGAGCGACAACAACAAAACCATTCCGGTTACCGTACTCTGCGGCTATTTGGGATCGGGGAAAACGACGCTGCTCAATCATATTTTGAACCACCGCGGCGGGATGAAGGTGGCCGTGATCGTCAACGACATGAGCGAGATCAATATCGACGCCGGCTTGATTCAGAACGGGGCGAAGTTATCGCGGACCGAGGAGAAGCTGGTCGAGCTTTCCAACGGCTGCATCTGCTGTACGCTGCGGGATGATTTGCTTCAAGAAGTTGAGCGGTTGGCGGCCGAAGGCAGGTTCGATTATATTCTGATCGAATCTACCGGGATCAGCGAGCCGGTGCCGATCGCGCAGACTTTTACATATGCGGATCCGGAGACGGGGATCGATCTGACGGCCGTGGCGAAACTGGACTGCATGGTCACCGTGGTGGACGCGTATCGCTTCTGGCATGATTTCTCCTCCGGAGAAACGCTGCTGGATCGGGGGCAGGCTACAGGGGAAGAGGATACCCGGGATGTCGTCGATCTGCTGATTGACCAAATAGAAACCTGTGACGTCTTAATCTTGAATAAATGCGATCTGGTCGGTCAAGAAGAGCTGAACGAGTTGGAGGGGGTGCTCCGCAAGCTGCAGCCGACCGCCAAGCTGATTCGCGCCGAACACGGGGTGGTGGAACCGGGCGAGATTTTGAATACCGGATTGTTCGATTTTGAAAAAGCGAGCATGTCCGCCGGGTGGATCAAGGAACTGGAGAAAGAGGAGCATACTCCGGAAACGGAGGAATACGGGATCGGGTCCTTCGTTTATCGGCGGAGACGCCCGTTCCATCCCGAACGGCTGGCGGATTTCATGGCCGATTGGCCGGAGGAAATCGTGCGGGCCAAGGGCCTCGTATGGCTGGCCACCGGTCAGGATTTGGCCGCCAGTTTAAGTCAGGCGGGCCCTTCCATTCAATTCGGCCCAGCCGGGTATTGGGTCGCGTCGTTGCCGGAGGAAGACCGTCAGGCGGTATTTCAGGAAGAACCGGAGGTCCGGCGCAAATGGGATCCGGTTTGGGGAGACCGCTTGAATGAAATCGTCCTGATCGGGATGGAGATGGATCGGCGCCAGCTTGAAGCGTTGCTCGACCGGTGCTTGCTGACGCCCGAGGAGATGGAGCTGGACTGGTCGGAATTTCATAACCCGCTGCCTTGGATTTCCGCGGAGGATTACGCGGGAATCCGGTAAGAGGATTAAGGTAGGAGTCGGAAATTAAAGGAGGTGGACGGTATGCGGGTCGTGGTAACCCTGGCATGTACCGAATGCGGCGACCGGAACTATACGACAACCAAGAACAAAAAGACACATCCGGAACGCCTGGAATTGCGCAAATATTCACCAAGACTAAAGAAATACACCATTCATAGAGAAACGAGATAAGAGAGGTCTGACTTGAGATGATTTTGTCTTCCATACGGAATGTGGTGTTCGGGTACGGGGAAGCCCCGGTTTTAAACGGCATTTCCCTGGAAATCCATGCGGGGGAATTCGTGGGGATTACCGGTCCGAACGGGGCCGCCAAAACGACCCTGCTGAAGCTGATGCTCGGCTTGCTTAAACCTTGGCGCGGTGAGGTGGTCATTCATAAAGAGACGCTCGGGGACAGGGGGCTAAAGATTGGATACGTTCCGCAGCAGGTCGCTTCCTTCAACAGCGGATTCCCCAGCACGGTGCTGGAACTGGTCAAATCGGGTTGTTATTCCCGGCTTGGCCTGTTCAAGCGGTTTGGATCGGAGGAAGAGGCGTTGGTCGAGCGCTGCCTGAAGCAGGTGGGGATGTGGGAATACCGTCACCGCAAAATCGGCGAACTGTCGGGAGGCCAGAAACAGCGGATCTGCATCGCTCGAGCCTTGGCGGGGGAGCCGAATGTACTGATACTGGATGAGCCTGCGACCGGGATGGACCGGGAGAGCCGCGGCGGGTTTTACCGGCTCATGCGGCATTATGTCGACGAACACGGCATCACCGTCATTATGGTAACGCATGGGCTCGAAGAGGCCCAGCCGTTCCTGGACCGAATCATCTCATTGGAGCAAAAGGAAAGCGAGGAGTGGACATGTTTGACTACGAGTTCATGCAGCGCGCGTTTTGGGCCGGCGCTTTTCTCGGAATAATCGCGCCGATGCTGGGTGTGTACTTGATGCTTCGGCGGCAGGCGCTGATGGCCGATACGCTGTCGCACGTCTCGCTGGCCGGGGTGGCCTTGGGCTCGCTGATCTCGATGAACCCGCTGCTTTCCGGATTCGCGGCCGCCATTGCCGGGGGAATCGCCGTGGAATATCTGCGCCGTACCTACCGTACATACAGCGAGGTTCCGGTGGCCATTATTATGACTTCCGGCCTGGCTCTGGCGATCGTGCTGATGAGTCTGCAAACAAGATTGAGCAAAAGCTTCAGTTCTTACTTGTTCGGTTCCATTGTGGCCGTAAGCCCGCTGCAGCTTGGGGTCGTCGGCGGTATCGCGGCGGCGGGTCTGCTTTATTTTGCGATATTAAGAAGGCCGCTCTACAGCTTGACCTTTGACGAAGAAACGGCCAGGATCGGGGGAACCCGGGTGAAGGCTTTGTCCTTTTCCTTCGCGGTTCTGACCGGGATGACGGTGGCCGCAGCGATGCCGATTGTCGGCGTTCTGCTCGTTTCTTCGCTGATGGTGCTGCCGGCTTCCCTGGCGCTGCGGATATCCGGCGGCTTTGCTTCGGCGTTGCTGATTGCGGTCGGAACCGGGCTTGCCGGTATATTTAGCGGATTGACGGTCTCCTACTATACGGATACACCGCCCGGCGGGACGATTGCCCTGATATTGCTTTTGTTTTTGGTGGCCGGGATCACCGTGAAAAAGGGAGTTCTCTATGCGAACAAACGAAAGCATCCGCTCCACCGGGAGCGGATCCATCCAAGAATGAAGTAAAGGAGAATGTACTTTGAAGATGAAAAAACTCGCATGGTCCGCCCTGCTGTTTAGTTTGATGCTCGTCATTTCGGCTTGCGGAGCCAAAGGAGGAGCTGGAAGCGCCGATCAGGCAGCGCCGGAAGCTCGGGATACGGCTGCTTCCGCCCCGGAAGTCCGGGAAAAAGTAAAAGTACAGGCCAGCTTTTACCCGATGTATGAGTTCGCCAAGCAAGTCGGGGGCGATTTGGCGGAAGTCGAGCTGCTCGTTCCGGCGGGCGTGGAGCCGCATGACTGGGAGCCGGCACCTTCGGACATGAAGAAGATCGAGGAAGCGGACGTGCTGGTCTATAATGGCGCCGGCATGGAAAGCTGGATCGACCAGGTGCTCGCTGCCGTAACGAACAAGGAATTGGTCAAGATCGAAGCCAGCCGCGGCATCGATGTCATGGAGAGCTCGGCAGGCCACAGCCATGGACATGACGAAGGGGAGCACGCCCATGAGCATGGGGAAGAAGCCGGGCATGAGCATGAAGGGGAGGCCGAAGCGCATTCCCATGAGGATCATGATCATGACCATGAGCACGCGGAAGGCGAAGCCCATCAGGAAGAGGGTCACGACCATGACCACGGTCACGACCACGACCACGACCACGGCGGCCTGGATCCCCACGTTTGGCTCTCCCCCGTATTGGCGATTCAGGAAGTCCGCAATATTGAGGCCGGGCTGGCGGAGGCCGCTCCGGAGCATAAGGAACAGTTCAAGAAAAACGCGGACGCTTATATCGCCAAACTGGAGCAATTGGATCAGGAGTTTAAAGACGGCCTTGCCGGCGGCAAACGGAAAGATTTTATTACCCAGCACGCCGCCTTCGGTTATCTGGCCAAAGAATACGGCTTGACCCAAGTCCCGATCGCCGGACTCTCTCCCGATCAGGAGCCGTCCGCTTCCCGGATGGCCGAGATTGTCACGTTCGCAAAAGAACATAACGTAAAAACGATCTTTTTCGAAACGCTCGTTTCTTCCAAGGTGGCGGAGACCATCGCGAAGGAGATCGGGGCGAAAACCGCGGTGCTGAATCCGATCGAAGGTTTGACGGACGAGGATAGAGCCGAAAACTTGGATTATATCGGAATCATGCGTCAAAATCTGGCGGCGCTGAAGGCGGCGCTGCAGGAATAAAGCGCATATTGCTGTATCCACACAAACATGACCGGCCCGGTGGGCCGGTCATAGTATATTTTTGCCGTAAAAAATTTCGTCCATCTCGATCTTCAGACGCTCCGTGATTTCGTCTTGTTCCCGCGGACTGAGCTGGTCCTTGGTATAGCCAAACAGATAATTGTTCAGATCAAATTCCCGCAGTTTGCATTTCGTATGAAAAATATGCTCCTGGTAAACATTGACATCGATCATATGGTATTGTTCCAGCACCTCATCCGGAATGTAGTTCTGAATGGAGCTGATATCGTGGTCGATAAACAGCTTGTGCCCGTTAATGTCGCGGGTAAACCCTCTGACGCGGTAATCGATCGTCATGATGTCCGTATCGAAAGAGTGAATCAGATAGTTGAGCGCTTTCAGCGGCGAAATCTCACCGCAGGTGGAGACGTCGATATCGGCCCGGAACGTGCTGATCCCTTCATTGGGGTCATATTCCGGATACGTATGAACCGTGATGTGGCTTTTGTCCAACTGAATCACCACATTATCCGGCAGGGGTCCCGGCGACTCCTCGTACGATTCGTTGGGGACTTCCACGACGGGGCCCTCGGAGACGAGCACGGTTACGCTGGCTCCCTGGGGCACATAATCCTGCTTGGCCACATTGAGGACATGGGCGCCGATAATCTCGGCGACCGTGGTCAATATATGGGTCAACCGGTCGGAATTATACTGCTCATCGATATATGCGATATAGGCTTCGCGCTCTTCTTTGGTTCTCGTGTAACAGATGTCGTACATATTAAAGCTCAACGATTTGGTGAGATTGTTGAACTCGTGAAGCTGAATCCGCTGTTCTTGAGTCAGTTTCATAAGGGAATCCCCCTTCGGCTATTCTCACGGTAGTGTGTTGGCATTACCTTATTTTTATACCCCATTTGGCCGGGAAAAAACGCGCGCTGACGAGAATCGGAGAAATTCGGTTCGAGATACGGATAAATTGCTTGCGGCCTTATTTTAGGGAAAAACGGGCCGAAACCTGATTTTTGGACCCGCATCAGTGAAATAAGGCCCTTTTGGCCGCTATTATTCACTAAAACGCAAATCGGGTCAAAATAACGGCCCAAAAAGCCGTTATTCGGCGGTCGGCAAGATAGCTGAATCGGCGGGTGGGTAAGGGAGTACGGAGCTAATCCCCGTTTAACAAGACGGTGACTCCCATCGAACGCATATCTTCGATGAACCGATCCACCTGGACCAGATTGGCCTGGCAGTACAGTCCCGGCCGTGAAATGGAACCGTCTAAGTATTGCAAAAGGCAGGCAACGACGGGGATCGCCGTAAGCTGATAGCCGTCTTCATGGTAGAGCGACCCGGTGAAGAAGGCCGGCTGGCCGTTCCTTACTCCTCGCGCCTCCACCCGAATAACCGTCCCGTAAGGCGGCTTGCTGAAACGCAGCAGCCCCCAATGCATCCATTTGCCGATCCATGGCAAGGCGCGACGGGGGAAAAGCCGGAAGGCGATCATCGCGAAGGGAATGACCACCCAATCGACAAAGCCGTTAAAGCCTCCGACATAAAACCCCGTCTCCTTCAGGCCGGGGTAGCGGACGGGAAGCTCGCTCATTTCCTCCAGCATCATGGCCGTGCAGCGGTTAACACCGAAGGGGGGGCCGAAATCCATTTTTCGCATGCCGCCTTTTTTCCAGAGCCCATCGGAGAAGTAGGCCGCGTTAAAATCTTTGAGCTCGCCAACCAGTTCTAAAATGGTGGCTCGCGTCGGATTCAAGGCCGGCCAATCGATCCGGATGACGCTGCCTACCGCGGCGGCCTCCAGTTGATCCAGGCGGTCGGCCGCCCGGTGAACAAGTACGGCGGCCAAGCCGGGGTGAAATCCGCCGTCCGTAATGAAGCAGCGGCCCGCCTTAAGGATTTCGGGCTCAAGTTGTTTTAGAACGTCCAATTTATTTGAGGAGTACTGAATATCCAAATAGTCCGTGTCCGCAGCCAAGGCGGCACCGGCGATTTCCGGGGTGTACCGGGAAGTGCTGGAGGCGACGACGACGATGTCCGCAGGTTCGAACACTTTAATTAAAGCGGGCTTGTCGGCGGCATCGGCATACCGCCCTTCTACCCTGACGCAGCGGAATTCCGCGTTAAGAGCGGCGGCGGTTTCCTTGGCTTTGGCTTCATCGCGGCCCGCCAAGATGAGGTGAGCGGAGGAGAATTGCAACAGCAGCCTTGCGATCATCAAGCCGGTGATTCCATAGCCGCCCAGAATAACGATTTTCATTGTGTTATTTTTCACAAAATCAGTCCTGTTCCGTTGGATTAGGAATCGTAACGGAGGATTTGCGCGTGGGGAGCGTCTCTACGGGTCCTGCTTCTAATCTAACATAGTTGCCTTTCATGGAAACATACCAACTAAAGGGGAAAGGTGACAAAATCAAAAACCGACGGATCGATCCGCCGACTTTTAAAGTATGAATCGACAGTCTTTTTGTGAAGACCTGCAATTTACACATGATTTTATTTAAAATTATTCAGGTATATTCGACAAGGATAATTATGGTAGGCTGTTATATAGAAAACGCTTTCATAATAACGTTACTTCCGGGAGGGATTTTAAAGGATGAAGAAAAGGCATTACCGGTCGTTTTTGTCATTTGCTTTGGCCGCGGTCATGGCGATGACGGCTTTTTCGGCGTCCGTGTTGGCGGACCCGAAAAATGAAAAGGCTTCCAGTTGGGCGGGCAAGAAGCTCAGCAGCATCCAGGCTTATGTGGAAGATATGCAGCCGGGTTGGAATCTGGGCAATACGCTGGACTCGACGGGCAGCGACGAAACATCCTGGGGCAATCCCCGCGTAACCAAACAACTGATTCAACAGATCGCGGCAGAAGGCTACAAGAGTATCCGTATTCCGGTTACTTGGGATCAGCATATCGGAGGAGCTCCGGGCTACACGATTGATCCCGCCTATATGGATCGGGTGGAGGAGGTCGTCAACTGGGCTCTGGAGGCCAAGCTCTACGTTATGATCAATATCCATCATGATTCGTGGATTTGGGTCAGCCATATGGAAAAGAAACACGATGAAGTGATGGCGCGATATCAGGCGGTTTGGACGCAAATTGCCGACCGGTTCAAAAACCACTCCAATAAATTGATGTTCGAAGCCATCAACGAGCCCCGGTTTACGGACGGGGGAACGACGGATCATGCGAAGCAGCATGCCATGCTGAAAGAGCTGATCACTTCGTTTCATAGCATCGTCAGAAGTTCCGGCGGGAACAATGCGGTTCGACCGCTGGTCATTCCGACGCGGGAAACTTCTCCGGCCCAGGAGGATTTGAATGAGCTGTACAATAACATCGTCAAGCTCAACGATCCCAATCTCATCGCAACGGTCCACTATTATGGGTTCTGGCCGTTCAGCGTAAACATCGCCGGTTATTATAAGCTGGAAAAAGACACGTTAAACGATTTGACCACCACTTTCGACAATGTACACAAAACGCTGGTGGCCAAAGGGATTCCGGTCATCCTCGGCGAGTACGGCCTGCTCGGCTTCGATAAGCATACCGGCGTGATCGAGCAAGGGGAGAAACTGAAGTTTTTTGAAATTCTGACCCACGCTCTGAAAGAGAGAAACATTACGCACATGCTGTGGGATAACGGGCAGCACTTCAACCGGACGACCTATCGATGGAATGACCAAGAGCTGATTGATATCATGAAAGCCGGTTGGAAGAACGGGCGCGCCGCTACGGCTGAAACGGATCTGATCCATTTGAAAAAGGGCGGTAAGGTAAAGGATGCCAAGGTGAAGTTGAACTTGAACGGCAATAAGCTGACCGGGCTATGGGTCGGCGGCGAGCATCTCGTCGCTGGCAAAGACTACGCTTTAAGCGGCGAGGAATTGACGATTAAGGCGGCTCGTCTCTCCAAGCTGACAGCATCCGGACAACTGGGGCAAAATGCCGTCCTGAACGCCAAGTTTAATCAGGGACCGGATTGGAGATTCAAAGTTGTCGTATTTGATCGTCCGGTACTCGGACACGCGACGGGAACCACCGAGAAGTTTGCCGTTCCGGTCGACTTCAAGGGAAATCAGTTGGCCACGATGGAAGCCGTCTACGCGGACGGGAAAAACGCCGGCCCGCAGGACTGGACTTCCTTCAAGGAGTTCGGATATGCGTTCTCCCCCTCGTACGACAGCAAAGAGATTCAACTGCTGCCCGAATTTTTTAAGGAAGTGAAGGATGGCGAGGTCCAGTTGAAATTCCATTTCTGGAGCGGGGAAATCGTCAGCTACAAAATAACGAAATCGGGCACGAGCGTGACCGGTCAGCCGGTAGGGAAATAAAACATTTAAAATGTGCGGGTTGTTACGGGAAAAAGAGTCCTGTGCAGCCCGTATTTTTTCTTTGTTTACGTTGTCGGCGAAAAAAGGATTGTCTCCTATGGAAAATTACGGTATGATGGAATCCTTCTTGCAAAAATCGCCTTGTCTGAAGTGGACGGAAGAGCCGTCTAATACGCTTATCGGAGGTGCTTCATGCTTTATTTCACATTGGCTTCCAAAGCCTACACCCGCAATTTGCAGTACCGCAGCGCACATATGGTGCACAATATCGCGAGCGCGATGTTCGGCTTTATGTACGCCTGTATCTGGATCGGGCTCGGCAGGGATCATCCCCTGGGAGATTACGGAACCGCAGGTATGGTGAGTTACATCTCGTTCACGCAGGCGCTCCTGTGGGTCACGAGTTTTACCACCAACGGTCTCGGCATCCCCCAGTCCGTCAGAACCGGTCAAATCTCGCTCGATTTGATGCGGCCCGTCCATTTGTTCAGCCACATGATGGCCAAGGAATGGGGCCAGATCGCTTATCAATTCGTGTATAAGTCCATCCCGATCTATCTCCTGTACGTCTTTGTCTTTTCTCTTCAACTTCCCGATCAAGGCCTGACTTATTTGTATACGGTCCTTAGTGTGCTGGGGGCCGCATACCTGTCCATTTGCATCAACTACCTTATTGGTGTCAGCGCGCTCTGGACGACCGAGTCTTCATGGCTCTATTGGGGAAACCACGCGCTGATCAATGTGCTGGCGGGATTCTTTATTCCGCTGGAATGGCTGCCCCGCTGGCTTGAACAAATCGCCTGGATGTCGCCTTATCCGTATTTGCTTTATACGCCGACCACGATTTATCTGGGGACGGGAGACCCAAGCCGTCTTTGGGGGACCTTGCTATGGTGCGGTTTGTTCACCGCGGCCTGTTTGCTGGCTACCCGGCTGATGCGCAGTAAAGTGGAGGTGCAGGGCGGATGAAGGCGGGAAGCTGGTTTCACTTGTATCGGTTGCTGATAAAGACCAGTGTCCGCAGCCGGATGCAGTATAAATTTAACTTTATCCTCGCTTCCGTGCTCGCGGCTTTAATCCAGATTTCCGAATTTTTAATGATCGCGATCGTGCTGTATAAATTCGGGGCGATTCAGGGCTGGTCCCTGTATGAAGTGGGGTACTTGTTCGCGGTCATGACGCTGTCCAAAACGGTGTACCGCACCTTTGCGGACGAGGTCCACCATCTGGAGAAATACCTCGTCAGCGGCGACTTCGATCAGCTCCTGACCCGGCCGATCCCCGTCCTTCTCGCGTTGATGCCGCAAAACTTCCGGATTATGCTCGGCGAGGTTTTGCAGGGCGGGTTTATTTTGTGCTGGTCGCTGGCGGGGATGATGCGGACGGGACAGGTGGGATGGACCGCGGTGCCGCTTACCTTGATGATTATCCTGACGGGGGCGGTCATCCTGTTTTCCATCGGACTGGCTACGGCTACGATCGGATTTTGGACAACCCGGATCGAAGAGCTTCAGAACATTACGGAGGATGCCGCGCGAACGGCGGCCCAATATCCGCTGACGCTGTACCCGAAGTGGATGTCCTCCGTACTGTTGGTGGTGATTCCGGTCGGATTCGTGAACTATGTCCCGTCTTTGTACATCCTCCGCGATGAACTCGGCGTTTGGGTGCTTCCCGCGATAGCGGGGGTTGCGGCCTTGTGCCTCGGAGGGAGTTTACTGTTTTGGCGATTCGGTATAACCAAGTACCAGAGTACGGGAAGCTAAGGAGGCGTTAGCGCGATGATTAAGGCAAGAGATTTGCATAAGGAGTTTAAAACGGCCGTCGTCAAGGAAGGGCGATTTTCCGGGCTGCGGACGTTGTTCTCCAGGGAATACCGGATGAAGGAAGCTGTAAGGGGCATTAGTTTTCAAGTCGAACGCGGAGAATTTGTCGGCTATATCGGTCCGAACGGGGCGGGAAAATCGACCACCATCAAAATGCTTACGGGCATTTTGCATCCGACCTCGGGCGAAGTGAGCGTGGGCGGTTATAACCCGCACCGGGATCGCCGGAAGGCGGTCAGGCAGCTGGGGGTTGTGTTCGGTCAACGGAGTCAGCTTTGGTGGGATCTGCCGGTTAAAGATTCCTACGACATTCTGGCCGAAATGTACGGGGTGACGGCGGCGGAAAAGCGGCAAAGGCTCGGACGTTTTGCCGAGCTCTTGAATCTGGACGAATTTTGGCAGACTCCCGTCCGGAAGCTGTCGCTCGGCCAGCGGATGCGGGCCGACATTGCCGCCGCCCTGCTGCATGATCCCGAGCTGCTGTTTCTCGACGAACCGACGATCGGGCTTGACGTTCACGCCAAAGTAAACATCCGTGAATTTTTGCGGGTGCTGAACCGGGATTTCGGGAAGACGATTCTGCTTACCACCCATGATATGGACGATATCGAGCAGCTATGCGGGCGTGTAATGGTTATCAATCACGGGACATTGACTTATGACGGATCGATCCCCTCGCTGCGGGAAACGATCGGACTGCCAACGCGGATGACCTTGAAATTCCGCGGGCCGTTCCAAGTGCCGGACAATTTTGCCGCCTCCGCTTCAGCAGGGGTGTTTCGGATCCTCGGCGTCGAAGGCGATACCGTTCGTCTCGAGGCGGACCGCCGGGAAATCCGGGCGGTGGATATTATTAGGGAGCTGGACGGCTGGGGGGAAATCGACGACGTCTCCATGGAAGAGCCGGAATTCGAGGAGGTCATCCGCCGCTTCTCGTCTTCGTAAACGCTGCCCTTATCGAGCCGCGTTCGGCCTTAATCCGTCCTTTATTCGAAAATTCATAGCAACGGGCCGAGTTCCGGGGTAAGCTTAAACAAAGGACTATAATTACCGGAGGGACCAAAGATGCGGTTTAAAAATGTATTCTCCATCATCGGACCGGCCATGATCGGCCCTTCGAGCTCTCATACCGCCGGAGCGGTCCGGATCGGAAGGTTCGCCCGCCAACTGTTGGGCGAACCGCCCGAGGCGGCCCGGATCTGTTTTTACGGCTCGTTCGCGGAAACCTATGCGGGACACGGTACGGACCTTGCCGTGGTCGGGGGAATTCTCGACTACCGCACGGATGACGAGCGAATTCGCCGCTCGCTGCAAATTGCGGAAGACTCGGGGATCCAGGTGCATTTTACGACCGGAACCGCTCCCGGAATTCATCCGAACACCGTAAGAATCTTGCTGTCCGCTGGGGAGAGAACCTGCGACGTGACCGGGGCTTCCATCGGCGGGGGGACGATTTCCATCCGGCAAATGAACGGCTTCGAAGCGAAATGTTCGGGCGAACTTCCGACCTTGGTGATCGAGCATGCGGACCGGCAGGGGGTGCTGGCGGGGATTACCGCGCTATTCAGCCGGGAGGATGTAAATATCGGGTATATTAATACGGACCGCAAGGGAAGAACCGGTGAAGCGCTGACGGTCGTGGAGGCGGACCAAGTCATTCCGGATTCGCTGATCGGCGAAATCTCGGGTCTGCCCCATATCCGCCGGGTTTCTTTTATCCATCTCACTTAATATAGATGTCAGACCAACCTAATTTAAGGAGCGGGTAAGATGCGTTTTCGGAATTTAAGGGAGCTCATCGAAATATGCCAGACGGAATCGAAAACGATTTCGCAAATTATGCTGGAGGACCAGGCTGAGGAAAGCGGTCAGCCGGAATCCGAAATTACGGCCGTCATGACGGAGTATTATCAGATTATGAAAACGGCCGTTCATAAAGGCCTGACCGAGGATATCACCTCCACGAGCGGGTTGACGGGCGGAGACGCGAAGCGGGTGGAAACCTACCGTAAAAACGCGGAACCTTCGGCCGGCGACATCGCCTGCCAGGCCATGGCCTACGCTTTGGCCGTATCGGAGGTCAACGCCTCGATGGGGCGGATCGTCGCAACGCCGACCGCGGGCTCCTGCGGCATTATTCCAGGCGTTTTCGTCAGCGCGCAGGAGCGGTTCGGCTGGCCCGACGAGCATCTGGTTCGCGGCCTGTTCTGCGCCGGGGCCATCGGGTATGTCATCGCCAACAATTCCTTTATCTCCGGCGCGGAAGGCGGCTGCCAAGCGGAGATCGGCTCGGCGATCGGGATGGCGGCCGGGGCGATGACGGAGCTGCGCGGCGGCAGTCCGGAGCAGGCGGTGCACGCGGTGGGCCTGGCCCTCAAAAACACGCTCGGCCTGATCTGCGACCCGGTGGGCGGCCTGGTGGAGATTCCCTGCATCGTCCGCAACGGCTTCGGAGCGGTTAATGCCTTGGCCGCCTCAGATATGGCTCTAGCCGGCGTCAAAAGCGCCATTCCCTCCGACGAGGTAATCGACGTGATGCTCGAGGTCGGTTCTTCGATGCCGAGCCGCCACCGGGAGACGGCCCAAGGCGGATTGGCCCAGACACCGACCGGCCGCAAAATCATGAAAGAACTGCGGGCAAGAAAAAAATAGCGGGCCGTCGCCCGCTATTTTTGCTGTTACAGCTGTTTTTCCGACTTTAAAAAAGTTTTAACCGTCGGCGGCTCATACGTGCGGAATTGATCCAGCAAACCTTCCGGCGTGCCGTCGGATAAAACCATGGACCGGAACTTCTCCTGAATAAACTGTTCATCGGTCATATGGTTGAAGAGTTCGATCAGGAGATCGTAATATCCCCCGAGGTTCAGCAGGCCGCAAGGCTTCCGGTGGAGGCCCAACTGGCCCCAGGTGAAAATCTCAAAAAATTCGTCCATCGTTCCCGCACCCCCGGGAAGGACGATGAAGCCGTCGGCAATTTCGGCCATCTTGGCTTTGCGTTCATGCATCGTATCGACGATGATCAATTCGGACAGGTTGCGGTGGGCGATCTCCCGATCCTGCAAAAACACGGGGAGAACCCCAATCACCTGACCGCCTTCTTCCAGAACGGCATCGGCCACGGCCCCCATCAGCCCCACGCTTGAACCGCCGTAAACCAGGGAAAGTCCCCGGGCGGCCAATTCCTTGCCCAAAGCGATGGCTCCTTCTTTGTACACGTCTTTTGCCCCGAAGCTCGATCCGCAAAACACGGCTATTTTTTTCATCCCATCGCCTCCAGTTTATGATCATACCAAATTATAACATGACAATGTCATCTCTGTTTAAATTACGGGGCAGAGTGGAGGAAATCGCGTAAGCGATAGTCGGGCTGCTTCTTTTGGCCTCAACCCCCGGTTGAGAGAACCGGAAAATTCAAATGCCCGGTTATTGTGCTTGCTCGCCGATGTCCCCTACAATGGGCTTACGAAGAGGAGCGTGATTCGTTATGAAAGAAAAGCTGGCGAGAACGATTAGTCACTACCGGAAAGAGAGGGGGTTCACACAGGAGGAACTCGCCCAAAGATTAGGCATCTCGTTCCAGGCGGTATCCAAATGGGAGAATGCTCAGACGATGCCGGACCTTGTCTTGCTGCCCGAATTGTCGAAAAATTTGCGGATCAGCGTCGACAAGCTGTTGGGGTATGTGCCGCAGGAGAGCCCGATCACGATCTATGAGGAGGAATACCGCAATAAGCAGTCCTATTACTGGGGAATCGAACCGAATCAGGCGTGCTATGAAGTTTTAAAATGCATGCCGCCCACCCGGCCGCTCAAACTGCTGGATATCGGCTGCGGCGAGGGGAAGGATGCGGTCTTCTTCGCCCGCAACGGGTATGAGGTGAGCGCATTCGATGTAACGGACGCGGGGATCGAGAAGACGAAAAGACTGGCCGAACAGACCGGCGTTCACGTTCATGCCTTTAAAGCCGATATTTCCGATTTCCGGCTCGATACCGATTTTGACATTTTATATTCCAGCGGAGTGCTGCATTATATCAAACCGGAGCTTCGAAACGAGATATTTGCCAACTATAAGCAATTTACCAGGCCCGACGGACTCCACGTTTTTAACGTCTTCGTGAACAAACCGTTCATAGCGCCCCCGCCCGAAAAAGAGCCCCATGCTTACCCCTGGCGTTCCGGTGAGCTGCTCGGCCATTATCATGACTGGCTGTTCGTCGAAAGCGCCGAGGTCGTGTTCGATTGTCATTAGTCGGGCATTCCACACCAGCATGCTATGACAAAAATGATGGGCCGGAAAATGCGCTTTTAGGCCTCGTTGCGCGAGTAATGTTTCATGCTGACGCTGGATTCCCTAACGATCAGCCGCGGCTCGAATTCCACCCGTTCATAATCCAAAGGCTGCGCGGACTGGATGCGCTTCAGCAGCAGCTCCGCGGCCAGGCGCCCCACCTCATTGCCCATAATCGATACCGAGGTGATCTGCGGAGTCGTGACGGTCGTCCATAAATTGTTGTCGATTCCGGCGACGGCCACATCCTCCGGAACCCGGACCCCCAGTTCCTTGAACCGGTTCACAATTCCGATCGCCACCATGTCGTTCACCGCATAGATGGCATCCGGCATATGTTTCAGGCTATAGAAATAATCGGCCGCCTGCCGCCCCGTTTCGAACGAGAAATCTTCACCGAAAAACACGAGCGAAGCCTCCACCTGTCTCAAGGACTGCTCGTAAGCGAGATAACGCTCCTCGATCTTGTCCTTGGGAGCGCCGGCATAGGCGATCCTTGTTCTCCCGATCTGCAGCAGATGCTCCATCACCAGCTTTCCTTCCTGGCGGGCCAATCCGACGATATCGGCCTTGAGGTCGGTGCTGAGTTTTTTTCCGTAATTGATAACGGAGACGGGAATGCCGCACTGATTGATCAGGCTTTCCAGCGTCTTCGGGTAAGCCAGCGGAAACAGAACGAGGCCGTCCACATGCAGCTTCTTAACCTCCCGCAAAATCTCAAGCTCAAGCCGGGCATTGCCCAGCGTATTAATCTGCACTACCCGGTATCCATGCTGCTTGGCCGCCTGTTCTACGGACCAGGCTATGTCGGGAATGATCGCGTTGCGGATATCGGGAACCGCCAGCGCAATCTGGCGGGTTTGGCGAATTTTCAGGCTCTGCGCCGAGGTATTCGGAACAAACCCCATCTCTTCAATGACCTGCATGATGCGCGCCTTGGTCTTCGCGCTGATGCCGCCGCTGTCATTCAGCGCCCGGGACACGGTCGCTATGCCGACGCCCGCTTGCTTCGCTACATCTTCAATCGTCACCTTTCTCCTGTTGGCCATTCGATTTTACCCTTTCTTATAGGAATCGTTTCCGAAAAATAACGAAAATTTTCACTCTTTGTTTATATTATATCATGTAACAGGCTTTGACTTTATAGTTACTATGGAATCAAATTACATTAATCACATGCAACAGGTAAAATCATTTGACAATATGTCGGATATGTGACAATATAGACATCGGAAACGTTTCCTAAATTATTTTATATTTTGACTGTTTAAGCTTTTTAATTTGTGACTTTTTCACTTTTTCTTCAAGACAGGGAGATGAGCTTTAATGAAGGCATTGAGATGGCACGGAGTAAAAGACTTGAGGGTTGATAACATTGAAGAACCGACTTCCCTTAAAGGGAAAGTTAAAATAAAAGTGGAATGGTGCGGGATCTGCGGCAGCGATTTGCACGAATATGCGGCAGGACCGATTTTCATTTCACAAAATAGCCCGCACCCGCTCACTAATGAGAAGGCGCCTGTCGTCATGGGACATGAGTTTTCCGGTCAGGTTGTTGAAGTCGGCGAGGGCGTGACGAAATTCAAAGCGGGCGATCGCGTTGTGGTCGAGCCGATTTTCGCCTGCGGCAAATGTACGGCCTGCAGACAGGGCAAATATAATCTTTGCGAACAAATGGGCTTCCTCGGACTGGCCGGGGGCGGAGGCGGTTTCTCCGAATATGTCGCAGCGGATGAGCACATGGTTCATAAAATTCCAGACAGCGTATCTTACGAGCAGGGCGCTCTTGTCGAGCCATCCGCTGTGGCGCTGTATGCCGTACGCCAAAGCCAGTTCAAAGTCGGCGACCGTGCGGTGGTGTTCGGCGCGGGACCGATCGGGCTGCTTGTCATCGAAGCGCTCAAAGCTTCCGGCGCATCGGAAATTTATGCGGTGGAGCTGTCGGCCGAGCGGAGAAACAAAGCGGAAGAACTGGGAGCCATCGGTTTGAATCCGGCGGATGTGGATGTCGTCCAAGAAATTCACCGGCTGACGGATGGCGGAGCGGATGTTGCTTATGAGGTAACCGGGGTACCGGTTGTACTGACCCAGGCGATCGAATCCACCAAGCTGAGCGGCCAGATTATGATCGTCAGCATCTTCGAGAAGGAAGCTTCCATCCATCCGAACCGGATCGTGATGCATGAGCGCAATATTGCCGGTATCATCGGCTACCGGGATGTGTTCCCGGCCGTCATCAGCTTGATGAATCAAGGCTACTTCTCCGCGGAGAAGCTGGTTACCAAACGGATCGGGCTGAACGAAATCGTGGAGCAGGGCTTTGAAGCTTTGCTGAAAGAGAAAAATCAGGTCAAGATCCTCGTTTCTCCAAATCTCTAATTGTTGAAAATATCGCAGCCGGGCAGGGCGTTCCTGTTCCGGCTGCTTTTGCGTGGCGTGTCATTTTCAAGTATAGCCGAGTTTGGCCTGGATACCCCGGGAGGCCCGTGTTAAGGTCGAGATAATAGAGCCGAAGGAGGCGTTTGCCATTAGCACGATTCCATCTCCCGCGGGAGAGGAGACAATGATCCGCCATTTTGATAAAGAAGATATGCCCATGCTGGGCGAACTGTATCAAGCCGTCATGAGAAACAAGGACGCCTTGTTTTGGTGGGTCGGCGATGAGGACAATTGGGAGAATGTATACTGCGCTTTCGAGCACGGCAGAATGATCGCCAAAGGTCAGGTCGCCGTCATTAATGTCGTTCCGCCGGGCCGGTCTACGGCATGCAAGCACTCCATTTATCTCAACTTGAAGACCGTTCCGGAAAGGGAGGGCGATACGGTCCTGCTGGATCGGGTTTATTCGCATTTGTTCGCTAGGTCGCTGGCATTGAAAAAGTCGCTGTCTACCGAATACGGCACTTTGCTTTGTATGGGAAATGATGCCGGGGAGGAAGTCAACACCCGTTATTTTACCGACAAAGGATATCGTCCCTTACACAGTCTGTTCTGCATGAGCCGCGACTTGCATGAACCGATCCCGGAACCAGCGCCGGTCCCGGAATTTGATTATTCCTGCTGGAGGATGGAGTCCGCCCGGGAGGAGCGCGAGTATTTGCAGATAGAAGCGGAAATTTGGCCGGATACGCCGCTAGGGCTTGAAAGGCTGAGGGAATACAAGGGAAAAGACCTGTGGACCTCCCTGGTGATCCGGCAAGAAGACCGGATCGTCGCCGGATTAATGGCCTGGCGGGAGGGGGACGAAGGGACGATCGAGGACGTTTTTGTCAGGGAGCCTTGGAGAAAACGGGGTTTGGCCAAGGTTTTGCTGGCCCAGGGTTTGCTTTACCTTAAAGCTCACGGTCTTTCGCGCGCCAATCTGATGGTGGCTACCGCAAACGCTTCCGCGCTATCCCTTTACGTATCGTTAGGCTTCAGGGCAACGAAAGAGGAGAGACGGTACGGCGTGGATTTGGAGTAACGAAAAGGGGGCGGCTGCTTTTTTATGCAAATGATAGCTGCCTCCATCTCATTCCACTGGTGAAAAATTAACGGGAATTCTGCCCGTTAATTTGGTGCCTATGCGGCGGCAGAGATGAATTACCGGGAAAATCTCCCGTTAATTCGTCCGAAATGGCGGATATCGGCAGCCCGGCCGCGAAATAGCTGGAGGTTTTCCTGCTAAATTTGATCCATGGGCAAAAAGCGGGGAATTAACGGGAAGTTTTCCCTCTATTTTCGTACCACATGCTGCAGTAGGAAGCGTAGTTCCCTTCCGGAGTGAGAACGGCCACCTTCAGGCTCAAATCCACGTGAGGACGTAGCATTTCCGCACTTAAAGCCTGTTCGGTTTCCGGGGTAAACCGGAATGAGCCTTCCCCGTTGGCCTCATGATCGAAGCCCCTCCATAAGACGCGCCCGTACTGGTACAAGTCCAGGCCATCCTCCATGCTCGTGATGGAGAACCCTGCGGGCAGCTCATAGCGCGTTGGTGTTTTGTCCGGACAGAAAACGGAGTCGGTCTCCTTATGTTCCGAGGCAAAATAACCGAGGTCCGCGGCAATATCTTGAAACTCCGTGTCGGTATCCGCGATAACAACGGAAAATTCCTTTTTACTGGAAGAATATCCTACTTTGTTTAGAATTGTTCTTTACCAAAGAGAAAGGTCTGGATGGCGATCCAGACCTAAAAGTTATACGGAAATACGGTTTATTTTTTCGTGACGGGAGCTTGAATTTCGGTCAGATAGTCGGCCGGATCTTCTCCGGTCCACGGCCCTTTATGGTAGATAGCCCGATGCGGGCCGTTCCAGCGGTAACCGTTGGATTCCAGCCAAACGCCCAGGGCATGATAGGCCGCCGACATTTCGTCGAACGGACCATGATGAAAGATGCAGGCCATTTCAGGAACAGCTTCGAGCTCCCTCACCTTGATACGGTCAGATTCGGCCGCTTGGCCCTGGAAGCACATCGTGACCTCCACGTCGACATTCCCTTCTTTATAACCCTCATCGTAATATATCGCGTAGCATGGTGCGGTCACCTTAACATGGTGCTCCTGGACAAAGTCCCCTAACTCGTTCCACAACGCCCCCTCCGCGTTATAAGCGTGCAGGGTGTCTCTCAGCGCCAGAACTTTATAGGCGGGGATCTGCTTAACAGTTACTTCATAATTCATATACATATCCTCCTTGTTAAGTTGGCCGATCAGAAACTCGACGCGCCGCAGTTTCGTGTGTTCACTCTCGATGACTTCCGTAATTTGACGCTTCCGGTTTTCCAACAGGCTGAGCAGTTGTGTGGTATCCAGATCCTGATTCATTAAGCCCGATATTTCCGCCAGGGAAAATCCCATCTCTTTCAAAACCTGGATTCGGTTAGCCCGGGGAATCTGCTCCACAGAGTAGTAGCGGTAACCCGTAAACTCGTCCGTGGACATTGGCTCTAACAGTCCAATTTCGTCGTAATGCCGCAGCATCCTTATCGATACTCTGACCAGTTTGGAAAAATCACCGATTTTAAACATAAGGCCTCCTCATATTTCGTTGATCCGGATCGTAATTATCATAGACCCTCCCATATTGTGAGAGTCAATGCGAAATCTCTTAACATAGTTTGCGATTCCATTTAATCTCTTGTTTACGTTTCGACAGTAAGATGTTCTTTATGTCATCGTTCTTAAGTTGATTTTGGGAGCGGAAAAACCGACAGGGAGGATATCGGGCAAAATGAGAAGGTTTAGGCGACAGATCAACGCAATTGTAGCATTTGTATTGTTTTTATCGTTGTTGCAGCCGTTAAGCAGCGTAAACGCGGCTTTCGGCGAGCCGCAGGCGGGCGGTTACGGCCAGGTTATCGATACAAGACGGACGGAAATCGGGCCGGAAGCCGTTTATGCCTGGATGGACATCCAGGATAACCGCGGCCGGCAGAAGATTCATGCGATCGAGTTTAATCCGGCCCATCCGGGTCTTGAACTGCAGGCCGGGACCAAAGACGGCAAGGTCTACGGGATGAAACCTTTGACAGAGATGGCCGCTTACGCGGACAAACCGGGAAATCGGGTCATTGCGGGAATCAACGGCGATTTCTATGAAATTTCCGGGATGGCTACCGGTGTCCCGAACGGCCTGTTTGTGGATGACGGCATCATTCTAAACAGCGGCAGCTCTTCCTACGCATTTGGACTTACGGAAGAAGGGCGCTCGTTATACGGAAAGCCGGTCCTGGAGAAAACCGTGACGATCGGCGGGCAAAAGACGAATTTGACCAGCATCAACCGTTACCGGAACGAGAATCAGCTCGTTCTGTTTACGCCGGATTATGCGAATTCCACGAAAACACCGGCTACAGGTGATGAGTTTATTTTAGATGTGTTGGAGGGTGAAGTAAAAAGCGGGCAAACCCTGAAGCTGAAGGTAGCCGAAGTCCGCTTGAACCAGGGGGATGCGCCCCTGGCAGAAGGGCAAGTCGTATTGTCGGCGTCCGGGACGTCCCGTGCGGTGACGCAGGATCTGAAAATCGGGGATGAACTGACGGCGAGCTTTGCGCTGGACGGAGAATGGAATGAGGCGGAGCTGATCATCAGCGGACAGGGGCCGCTCGTGAAGGACGGGGTTGTTAGAACCGGCATAGGACCAGCCGGCGTACATCCGAGAACGGCGATCGGCACCAAGACCGACGGCAGTGTCGTGCTTTTTGAAGTGGACGGTCGCGCTCCCGGGTTTAGCGAAGGGATGGAGACCGAAGAGCTGGCCGCGGCCATGCAATCCATGGGTATCGTCAATGCCATGAACCTGGACGGCGGGGGGTCCTCCACACTGGTTGCCCGGATGCCGGGGACTACGGGCGTCAAGATGATGAACCGGGGATCCGACGGCTATGAGCGAAAAGTCGGAAACGGCCTGCTGCTGGTCAATACCGCTCCCGAGCTGTCCACCGTCGCAAGTTTGGCGGTCCAGCCCAACGCCGAACGGATTCTTGCGGGAGCTTCGGTCCCTTTTCAGGCAGCGGGTGTAGATGCCAACGGGCATCCCGCTCCGGCTTTGGGGCAGGTGTCATGGCAGGTTGATCCCGTGCTTGGGACCATCGATGCGAACGGTTTGTTTACGGCCGGAGCGGCTGCGGGAACGGGCCGTGTGGAGGCGACCCTAGGGTCAGCCGAGGGCAGCGCGGAAATCGAAGTGGTGGATCAACTGACCGCCTTGGCGTTCCCGGATTCGATCAAAACGTATAGCAACGGCGAAAAGGTCGTTTTGTCCGTCAAAGCGCTGCGAAACGGGCAAACGATTCAGGCCGGCAACGAGAATTTTACATGGCGGGTCGAAGGCAACATCGGCACGGTCGACGAACACGGCGTCTTTACGGCGACGAACGAGAACGGGGCGCATGGCAAAATATATGCCGCCTACGGGGATGTAGAGGCCTCGTTTGAAGTCAACGTCGGTCTCCCTCCGGTTATGCTGGAGGATTTTGAAAATGGCGTCGGAAACTATAAAGCCACCATGGCGACAGCGACGAAATCCGCCTCCATTTCCGAAATCACCGATCTGGATTATGTGCGCGGAGGGAGCAAAGCGGTTAAATTGGAGTACGATTTCACCGGTACAACCGGAACCTCCGGCGCTTATTTAACCGCGCTCGATGGGAAATCGATCCAGATTCCGGGATACCCGGAAAAAATCGGCATGTGGGTCTACGGCGACGGGCAGAAGCACTGGCTGCGCGGCCAGCTTCGGGACGGAAACAAGGCCGCCATTGCGGTGGATTTTACCGATCAAACGACGGGCGTCGATTGGACCGGGTGGAAATATGTCGAGGCGGTTGTGCCTAAGGGGAAGACAACGCCGCTAACGATGGATCTGCCGGTCAGATATATGGAGACCAAGAACACGAACAAAACCGCGGGGGCGCTGTATATCGACGACATTCGTGCGGTATACGGACCCTTGGACGAAGACCGGACCCCACCGGTTTTCAAACAAAGCTCCCCCGGGGACAATGAAGTGGTGAAGACGGGAACTCCGACCATTTCCATTACCGCGGAAGATGCGGGCTACGATCCCGTGCAGCACCCGGGTACGACTCTGATCGACCCGGCGACGATCCGCGTCTATGTGGACGATCAGCAGGTGGAGTACGGATTCTATCCGCCGAAAGGGCAGATTTCCTATCAGCCGAAAACACCGTTGGCGGAAGGAAGGCATAAGGTGAAAGTGGCCGTCCGCGATTTGAGCGGAAACCAGAGCATCAAGGAGTGGTATTTTACCGTAAACCTGGGTTCTCCGTTCTATGTGTACGATACACCGGATACGTTGTATGCGGGCAAAACCTATACGTTGGACATCTATGCGGAAAGGGCCGCGGAGTTGAAGGAGGGGGTTGTTGCCTTCAAATTTGACCCGGCCGCCGTTAAAAATTTGGAAGTGGTACGCGGCGAAAAAGTAAGTGAAGGGCAATTAAGCTCCAACGTGGACGACCAGGGCGTCGTCAAGCTGGAACTGCATAATCTCCATGAAGCGAAGCTGGGAGACCGGGATCTTATCGGTCAAATCCGCTACACCGTACGGGGCGACTACGTCGGACCGCATACGTTGGAGGAGGCGGACGGACAACTGAGTAAGCCGCTGAAGATCGCCTTCCATGAAGGCTCGGTCACTTCCACCAAGGGATCGGGGCAGCCGGTTACTTATTTAAGCGCGGACGTGGAAGCTACCGTGCTGACGGAGCTCGGACTGACATGGAACACTTACGAGGTTGCCAAGGGCTATGAGGCTTCTTTCACGGTAAAAGAGGCGAGTGGAGCCGGCGCGGCAGGTGCAAAGCTGCTTCTGGACGGGGTGGAAGTACCTGATGCGGTCGCGGATGCGGCCGGTGTGATCAAGACGGACAGGATCACGCAAAATACGGGGACTTTTCACATTCAGGCGGTAAAAGGGGACAGTTACAGTCCATTAATGATTTTTAAAGTTGCCGAGCATGCGGGTTCCGCCGAACCGCGAAACATCAGCGTGACGATGGGCTCGGACGCCGCGACGTCCCGGCACATGACCTGGCATACGGATCCGGCAACGGAGGGAACGGTGGTGGAGTTGGCGAAACGTTCGGAATTTACCGATTTCTCGGCTGGGAACGTCATTCGCATCACCGGCGGAAGCTCCCTCTATAACACGAACAACGACGGTACGATCCGCGTGCACAAGGCGGAGGTTCAGGGCCTGGAGCCGGATACGGAGTACGTGTACCGCGTTGGAGACGGCGGCGCCAACATGAGCGCGGTCGGAACATTCCGTACAAGCGGACATACGGGAGACGCCGTAAAATTCCTGTTCATCGGCGATTCCCAAGCCGAAAACAAGAGCGGCTTTGCCCAATGGGGGAACACGCTGGACCAAGCGGTGCAGGATATGCCGGATGCCGACATGCTGGTCCATGCCGGCGATATGGTCGACAAAGGCTTTGAACAGGAGCAGTGGGATTGGTGGTTTGAGGCCGCCCAGCAAGAGCTGATGCAGACGACCCTCGTACCGATTATCGGAAACCACGAGGTCATGGGCAACAATGGAAACGGCGATTATCTCGCCCAATTCCATAATCCCCAGAACGGGCCGGCCGATACGAAGGGCTCAAGCTTCTCGTTCGATATCAATAATACGCATTTTGTCGTTCTGAACACGGAAGGTTCAGAGGAAAGTTTTAAGGAACAGGCCGAGTGGCTGGACAAAGACTTGGCGGGCACGGACCGTAAGTGGAAGGTGCTGTTCTTTCACCAGGGTCCTTACGGAAGCATTTATGCCAATGAGCGGGTGCAAAAGATCTGGGTTCCGATTTTCGACAAGCACCAAGTGGATCTTGTATTGAACGGACATGATCATATTTATATGCGCAGCTTTCCGATGAAAGGCGGAAAGATCGTTCCGGAAGGCCAAGGAACCCGATACGTGATCGGCGGTTCTTCGGGACCGAAGTTTTACTCGCTGACGGAGCGGTTCTGGCAGGAGAAAATATACGACGAGGACATCCACGTCTTTACAGGTGTCGAGATTGTCGGCGACACGCTTACACTAACGGCCAAAACGGTGGACGGTACGGTGATCGACGTGTTGACCTTGGGCAAGACCGAGCCAACGCTTCAATCGATTGAAATTCAAGGTAAGCTGCAGCTCGCTCCGGGCGACAGCGATCGTCCCGTAGTGGAAGGCGTATATTCTTCGGGAGCGCGGACGATCCTCCATGAAGGTATCGCGTATAACAGCAGCGAAGAATCGGTCGCTTCCATCGACGCGGACGGAACGATTAAGGCGCTGGCGGAAGGGATGACGGTCATTTCCGCAACCTACGAGGGATTGACCGATTCCTATAACCTGAAGGTTACCTTGGATGCACCTAATATGAGCGGAGTGGCCCTCCGCGGTCCGAAAGAACTCAAGCGGGGAGAAACCGGTACGGCTGTGACCGAGGCGGTTTACAGCGACGGCTCAAGCTATCCTTTGAAAGAGGGAGTCCTTTACAACTCCTCGAACCATAACGTGGCCACGATCGATGCCGAGGGCAGATTGAAGGCCGTGGGAGAAGGGATTTCCGTCATCAGCGCGGTGTATGAGGACTGGTCGGACGCGTACGAGCTGACGGTCAGCGCGGGCCTCAGACCGACGCCGACCCCGGATCCGGACCGGGATTCGGATGATTCGGACCCGGGAAATACAACGCCACAACCGGTTACACCGCCAGCAGCGGTCCAAACGCCGGGCGAGCTTATCATCGGAGAACGGGAGCTGCTTAACCGCGGGGCCGATGGAAGCGTGTCGGTGGAAACGAAGGGTGAAATCCGGAAGATTGTTCTGCCGGGCAACGCCGCCGAACTGCTCAAAGAGGCGCCGCTGCGGATTCACTCGGAGGAGTTGCAGCTGGACATTCCGGCAGCGGTATTCGGCCAGCTTGCGGCTCAACGGCCGGCGGGTACGACGGCAGGTTCTTCGATCATCCTGTCGGCGGAACCGGCGGGGAATGCACGGAATTGGCTGGACGGCGCAAGTGCCCGTTCGGGGGCGACTCTCTCGGCGGTCGGCGCGATGTTGACATTGTCGATGGAACTGAAAGATTCAGCGAATCGGACGATGGCTTCCACTGGCGCACTGACCGAACCCGTAACGGTCTCTTTCCCGGTATCCGTCGAAACGGATCGCGAACTAACCGGTATTTATCTTATCGGTCAAGACGGATCATTACGGTATGCCGGCGGGAAATGGGAGGGCGACCGGATTACGGCCAAAATCCATCAATTCGGAACGTTGGCCGTAGTGAAATTCGACAAATCGTTTGCCGATCTGCCTTCCGACCATTGGGCGGAGCGGACGGTGAAGAAACTCGCGGCCAGGCTGCTCGTGGAAGGCGTGTCCGCGGACCGGTTTGAACCGGACAGACAGGTTACCCGGGCCGAATTTACGGCGATGCTCGTCCGGGCTTTGGGGCTTGAGGGCAGCCAGAGTCAAGGGGGCACACCTGTTTTCGCCGATGTGAAGGCGGGCAGTTGGTATGCCGAAGCTTTGGCGCTTGCCGGCCAGGCTGGACTGATTCAGGGAACGGGCGAAGCGAACTTCCATCCGGATCGGGCCATCACCCGTCAGGAAATGGCCGCCATGCTGGTGAGAGCTTATGCCAAGGCGGCGGGAAGCGGCGCGATTTCTATAGCGCCGGCAAGCCTGTTCTCCGACCTGGACGGCTCGCCGGTCTGGGCTCGCAGCGCCGCCGATCAAGCCGGCGGACTGGGTCTGATGAAAGGGCGGGGGCAAGGCCAATTCCATCCGTCCGCCAACGGTACCCGCGCCGAAAGCGCACAGATGCTGCTGAATCTGATTGAACGGTTGGAGCAGCGGCAATAACCAAAGAAGACAGGACTGCCGAAGTGAGTAATGAGCGGTCCTGTCTTTTTTATTTGGGGTTCTAGGCGGTTGAGCTCGCGAAGCGTACGAAACAAAAAACACCTGATGGGTTCGTTATCATAGGAGTGTTCAAGCTACAATGTATAACGAAAGGAAGAGGTGGTTTAATGGCCAATGGAAGTGATATGTCACATACAAAGAAGCGCCTAGTGTGCTTTCAAACTTCCAACTCCAAAAAGATGCAAATCTGCAGGTATTTAGGCCGCTTCCCGAGGGGATGTGGAAAAAGATGCAAATCTGCAGGGATTTCCAGCGATTTTAGAGAAACGAGCCGGTTTCGTCGAAAATTCCTGCAGATTTGCAGGTATTTAGGAATTTTGAGTCCAAACAGGAAAAAAGCATGCAGATATGCAGGAATTTTATGTTATCAAGGTTGTTTGACGGGTAGTTATGAGTGTTTTCGCAAGTCAAATCCCGATCTCCCGCATTTTTAACGTCACTTCTTCCATTCTTCCGTCCAGATCCGTACCGCGGAACTTCGGAAGCTTCAATTCGCTTGCGATATTTCCGTCGCGCATAAACAGGATCCGCTCCGACCGCGCCGCAACCTTGGCGTCGTGGGTAACGAGCAGGATCGCCGTCCCGTCCGCGTTGACTTCGGCAAACAAGTCCATGACCTCCTCCCCCGACCGGGAGTTCAGTGCGCCTGTAGGCTCGTCGCCGAAGATGATTTTCGGGTTGTTCATCAGTGCCCGGCATATGCCGGCGCGCTGCAGCTGACCTCCCGAAACCTGCGTAATGTCGCGCTTTTCCAGGTCCCCGATGCCCGTTTTTTTCATCAGGACTCTCGCCTTTTCCAAAATTTCAGCGGCGTTTCTTCGGTTTCCGCGCATGGACGGCAGAATGATGTTGTCGAGAATATTCAGATTTTTCAGCAGGGTCGGCTGTTGAAACACAAACCCCATTTTCGTTCTGCGCAGGTCTGAGAGTTCGTTCTCTCCGACCTTCGTTAGATCGCTGCCATCAAACACCACTTTACCGCCGTCAATGCGATCCGTTCCGCTTAGGGCAAACATCAGTGTAGATTTTCCCGAGCCCGAGGGGCCCATCACCGCGGCGAACTCTCCTGCGTGGATTTCGAGGGAGACTCCGTCCAAAACGATGCGTTTTTCATTACCCTCGCCAAAAGATTTTACCATCCGATCCCCGATCAGCACTTTTTCCATTGGTAGGTTTACTCCTTTACATTTTCGGATATTTTGATTCGACCCGCGTTCGCTGTACCGATTAAGGTGGCGGCAAGCACCGTGCACATCATCATGAGCGGACTGAGAAAATACGCGGAAAGCGAATGGACCGAGAAATGAAACGTTGACGCTCCGAACGAGGAGATCACCGCACCGGCAAGCATCTGTCCGAGCGTGTTGGCCAGCAGGGTGCCGAGAACGATTCCGATCAACAGAACGAAAATCGAACGCGAAACATACTGTGCCGTGATATCCGAGTTCGTGAAACCGAACGCCTTCATGACGGCGATAGAATACCGGTCTTTGGCCACAAGCAGCTTCGTAAACAGCAGCGTAACGAGGGCTGCGATCAGCAGGCTAACCGCGATGGCGGCGTTGGAGGCCTTTTTCACGGCGCTGATCGTTGACCCGAACGTCTGCCGGACGAATTCCGCAATGTCCGAAACCTTGGCAAACCCAAACCGGTTGGCATATACCGATACCTTTTCACCGGCAAGAGCCGGGTTCGCGAGCTCGGCGCACACAATGCTCCGCATTGGAGCCGCCGAATCGTCTGCAAATACAGCCTTGGCGGTTTTGCCGCCGTTTGTCACGTCGGAATAGATTCCGACCACCATGAGCGTTTTCTCCTCCTCGTGAAGAAGTAGGGTAAGGGGGTCGCCGACCTTTTTGCCCAGATCATCGGCATAGATGACCGAGAGGGCGATTTCGTCATCCGCAGCGGGCGCTCTGCCAGCGGAATAAGCAATAGGAAAGACCGAATGGTCGCCGAGCTCGACCTTCATATTCTCCTCCGAGCCGCTCTCCAGCTTGGCCCGAAAAGTTTTGGTGGTGAGGACGGCGTATTTGGCAATGTCTTTGTCACCGTCCATGACGTCGGTAATTTCGCCGGTTTTCTCGGAAATCCGGTCGGTCTGCTGAATGTCGATGCGCAGGTCGTAGCTCCCGATTCCCATATATTTGATAAAGCTGTTCGAAGAGATGGTATGATGCAAGTTTTGCGGAACGATCAGAATAAATGCGGAGATGACCAGAACCGCGAGCATGGTGGCGTACAGTTTTTTTCGCGACAGGACTTCCTTTATCCCCAGAAACAGATTTGTACCCAGCAAACGATTTTCGCTTAAATGAAAGCGCCGGCCGGCCGTGGTCTTTTCCTGTGAAACGCCGAAACGAATGGCTTCCGCTGCGGAAATATCTCTGAAGCGATTCAGGACCCGGTCAACATACGCCACGATGGCGAGGGAGACGAGCATCACGCCGATCCCGCCCCAAAGTAGCGCGTAAGAAGAGTTTCCGCTTTCCCCCATAAACAGCCGGATATTTTCAAGCAGCATGCCTTTGAACATAAGGGATAGGACAAAACCGAGTAAGCCGCCGGCCGTCGCCGTCGCCGCGTACTTCGCCAAAACCATTTTTTTGATGTCGGACAGGCGGAGTCCAATGGCCTTCAAAACGCCGATTTCACGGTAATCGTCTTCCATTTTCGCCAGGAGGGTAAACCGGATGCATAGCAGGGCGATGGCGACGACAAGCAGGCTGATCAGTAAAATAACGCCGATCATCATTCCGTCGGAAAGGGCGTTCAGCATTTTAAAAAGCGGATAGGTGACCGTAGGGCCGTTCGCTTCGAGACCCGCGGAAGCGTACGCGGTTTCGAACGCGCCTAGTTTGGATGCATCCTTCAATCTGAACTCGATCAGATACTCCAGGCTACCGCGCCTTTTGAGTTCGGCATAGTCATGCTTGCTTACTAGAAATCGCTTTGAAGCGGAGAGGGTGGAGTTCATCTGGGAATCCCGGAGGAACCCCGCTACGGTCAACGCTTTCCCGCTGATTACGGCCTTGTCGCCGACCTTGACGGCGTTGTCCCGCATAAAGTGAATGGGTACATAGAGTTCACCTTTAGCCGGCCGGATCACGTTCCCGTCGAGATCAAGCAAGTAGTCAAACCTCTCGCTCTGTACGCTGAACCCGTTGTCCTGAACGCTGTTCATAAGCGTCCGATCGCCCAAAACAATCTTCGACCCGTCGATATTGAGAAATTCAAGCACCTGAAATTCATCGACGTTCCCGTTCCGCTCCGCAAAGGCGTTAAGCCGGGCCGTGTCGATCCCGCCGGAATGCATCTGCATGAAATGCGGCGTTTTCGCCGTCTTCATCAGCGTATCCAGCGCTCCGGTAAGATGGATGGCGAGGATGCATGCAAGCGAAAGGAGCATACCGGCGGCAGCTACGAAGATCAGGGTTGTGAGCGTAACGGCTTTGCTTCGGAGAATATCTTTTTGCATAATTTTAAAATATAAGTGCATTAGCCACCTCTTGTTTCAAGCTGTCTTACTGATTTGATCCGGTACAGAATACCTGAAGTCACGCAGAGCAGTGCCCCTCCAAGTATAATGAGAAGCCCCGCGCCTCTTCCGCTTCCCGTCCCGATGATCCGTCCCACACTGCCGGCAAGCGTCCCGCCGTCAAGCAGCAAGGGCGTGAACGCAACGTCCGCCAGCACGCCCGAGATCGAATAAGCGGCTACATATCCCAGTTGGGAAATCAGGCCGATCAGTCCCCAAGCTCTGCCTTGAACCGAATTTCCGATATGGGTTCGAATCAAATAATCCAAGCTTGTGTTGGCAAACGGAAGCATGCCAAAAAACAGAAACCCCGACACGCTGATGAGAACCAGATTCTCGCGCAGTCCGAACGCCCCCATAAAAATACCGGCACAACACAGCGAGACCGAGAGGATGTTCACATGCCCCCGCTTGATGGGGATCATCCCGATCATTACACTGGTCACGAGCATTCCCGAAGCGGCGATCGTAATGACTGTTCCTAATTTGGAACTGTCCGTAAAGGAAAGAATCATCGGCGTGGCCAGCGTTTGGATAAATCCGAGGAAAAATACGATCACCGACGTCATAAGCACAAGCACGAGCACGCCTTTATTTTCGGAAAGGGCACCCCATCCGTCTTTAAATTCGCGGACAAACGGTTGTTTTGTTTCGTGGTTTTTGGAAGCAAGGCCTCTGCGTACGGCGACCGTCGCGGCAACGGTAACCCAAAAAGTGCATATGTCGATCGCCAGCAGCAGCTTAATATCCGAAATCTGGAGCAGAAATCCGGCTAAGATCGGCGAAATCAAATATTTTGCCGAACCCGCCGCCTGAACCAGGCCGCTAGCTTTGGTGTACTGTTCCTTGGAAAGCAAGTCCGAAACCGTCGCTTTGTAAGCGGGGTCCATCAGTGAGGAGAACACCGAGCTGACCGTAATTCCCACGCAAATCTGCCACAGCTGAGCGCCGCCTTGAAGCATACAGACCAGAATATACACAAGGCCCGCCGCGGACAGGCTGTCGCCCGCCACCATGAGAAGCCTCCGATCATAGCGGTCCGCCAGGACTCCCGCCAAGGGCGTTAACAGCAGTGAAGGCAGAAACGCCAACAAAGTCACAAGCGCCGCAGCCGAAGCTTTGCCCGATTGCTGAAAAACATAGACTCCGAGCCCGAATGACGTAAGTCCGCTTCCCACGGCGGAAACAAACTGACCGGACCACAGCAGGAGAAATTTCCCGAACATTAGGTCTGGACTACGCATGAGCGCCCCGATTTTCACCGCCGAACATGGGTATCACGGACATTAAACTTCCGCTCTCCGCACCCAGAAGTCGCTCCGTATTAAAGACGAATGCCTGTAGGCGTGAGGCGAGTTCTTCGTCCGTCAAAAGAACAATATCGTCATCAAAAATGGTGTTCGCATAAACCACGACCATTTCCATGCATTCATACGGAAACGGGGTGTTGAACACTCCTTGCCCGATACCTTCACGGATAATTTCCGTCAAGATCGGGGGGACTCCGCCGATGATGAACTTTTGTATTTTTCGATGCATCAGCGCGTTTTCCGGCTTATGAATCTGCTCCATAATTTCCTCGCTGCTTCCTCCGCTTAAGTTCAGAGCCATAACGACGCGGACAATGCGTTCGACGACGGGGACGCTCCGATCCGCGGCCACTTCCCGTGCCGCGCTTAACAGCCGGGCGCTGTAGCGTTCGATCAGCGCGTCCATGATATCCTCCTTCGACTTGAAGTGATGATACAGCGTGCCCCGGGCGATTCCGACCTTTTCGAGAATATCGTTCGTACTGGTGCCCTCGAAGCCTTTTTGCCCGAACAGCTCATCCGCCGCGTCGAGAATTTCATTCTTTCGCTCCTCGGCGTTTTTTACGACTCTCATTTCATTCACCTCACCTTTATGCTCTTCCCACTAGACCGACTGTCTGTCGGTTATATTCTAACATGATCCTCCATCGTAAAGTCAAGATTGCGGGATAAATTTTACAAAATAGATAAGAAATCAGGGGGGTGATAGGTTTGATATATACCCCAATGGGGTATATTGTGTTTGTAGCGATAAAAACAAGGAGTGAAGCAGGGGATGAAGAAACAGCTAATTTTACTCGGTATTGCCGCGCTGATTTCTTTGAGTGGATGCCGCAATAACGCCAACCAAAGCACTACAGAAGGCAGCGCCCCCACCGCGGGAGATGCGAGTCATTCCGAGATGAATCATTCCGAGATGAGCCATTCGGGATCGGGTGTAATTCCGTCAGGTTTAAAGGAATCGACAAACCCGAAATTCAGAGTGGGAAGTCAAGCGGTTATTCACGCGGACCATATGCCGGGAATGAACGGGGCAACGGCAACGATTGTCGGGGCTTATGAAACCACCGTCTATTCGGTATCGTACATCCCTACAACTGGTGGCGATCCGGTTAATAAACACAAGTGGGTTATCCACCAGGAAATAAAAGACGCAGGGGACAAACCTTTTGAGCCGGGTGCCAAAGTGATCTTAAATGCGGACCACATGCCGGGAATGCGCGGAGCGAACGCTACCGTGGATACCGCCCAAGCCATGAACGTCTATATGGTGGACTATACACCGACCACTGGCGGAGAAACCGTTAAAAATCATCAATGGGTTACGGAGGATGAATTGTCTGCAAAGGACCTGTAGAGTATGGAGAGAGCCGCCTGTACGGGCGGCTCTCATTTTACCATTTAAGTAGTACGATTCACTAACGGCAGCACGATCCTTTGTCCCGGATAAATCACGCGGGGGTTTGTAATCTTGTCTTTGTTCAATTCATAAATTTCTCTCCAACGCGTTCCGTCGTTTAGCGTTTTCTGAGCAATTCGGAAGAGATTATCCCCCTTAACTACGGTATACGTTTTTGCGGCTCCCTTTTGTTCTTGTGCGGAGGATTCGCGGTCAGACGCTTCGGTTGCAGGAGCCTTGCTCACGGAAGCTTCGCTTCCAGGGGCTTTGTTCACAGGAGCTTCACTGGCAGAAGCTTCGCTTTCTCCCGACGGCTTGGCTCGCCACTCTTTGACCGACTTTAAAGAATAGCTATCCGCGTCCGGTTTTACAACCACTCCGCCATTCAAATGCTCCGTAAATAACTCGACAAGCGGTACCGCATATTGAATATAAGTTTCAACTTTTACGTCAGGATCTCTTTCGACGGCCTTTTCAAAAGTGGCATATCCATCTTTACCAAGAGCCGTGAACGAATTCGTGGCTACAACATAGGTTTTGTTCATGTCGATGGGGGACCATACACCTGTTTTGCGATCTTTGACTTCAAGATTGTACGCGCTCTTCATTCCTTCGTCGGCGTTTAAATAAACGTCATATCTCAAGTGTGACGAATAGGGGAATGCGCCTGTCGACTGCGTAATCCCTTGCGAATAACGAATGGCTTCGTCCAACACATCGCGTATTTCTTCGCCGGTTAATTCAAGAGTCGTTATCGTATTCGAAAACGGCAGCATCGTATAGGCATCGGCCATCGTAAAATCGCCTTGCCTAAAAGTTTCTCTTACGCCGCCCGCATTTTGGATAGCCACGTCGGCATGGGGCAGGCCGTACAAAAACGAGTCGGCAACCACCTGTGCCGCAAAGCTGCCGTTCGCGTCGTTAGGATTCGTGAAAGGTTTCGGAATTCGTTCGTTAGACAGATTTTCCTGGATAGAACCGATGACGGTTTCCATTTGGGCTTCTAGTGCTTTTCGGTAAGGCGTAATAGTTTCCTCCATAGTCGGATCGATTTGACCCTCCACTAGAACGCTGTTGTTTGCAATAGCCTTTTTAATATGGGTTAAAGCTGTCTCGTTCGCATCAACCCATTGATCGTCCACATTCACTTGATACGGTCCGCCGACAGGTAGAATCGGACTCCCTGCCGCGCTGATGATTTCGCCCTGTGCATCAAATTTCAAATCGATCCTGCCCAAAGCTTTAGCATATTCCCATGCTTGAACAATATAAGTGCTCTTGCTGTCTGCGTTCTGAACCATCGTCGGATATTCGCCGGTTACCGGCAAGCCTAAAGCCTTTGCTTCTCCCGAAGAATCGAGCAAGTTGTGCGTGTCTCCGCCAACGATCAGGTCAACGTCGCTCGTTTCGGCTGCCAACACTTGGTCGAAATCGTATCCTAAGTGGCTCAGCACGATGATTTTATTGATGCCTTGTCTCTTTACCTCTTCCACCGTAGACTTAACGAACTCGATTTCGTCAATAAATTCGACATCCTCGCTAATCAGAGAAGATTCCTTCGTTTTTTCAATTTTGATAACGCCGATGATGGCGATCTTTTCACCGTCGACTTCTTTGATCAGATAGGGCTGGTCCAGGTTTCCGTAGAGAGGCGATCGTTTGGTCGGCTTTATGTTGCCTGCCAGAATCGGGAACCGCGCCGTCTGATACAAATCGGCAAAATGTTGGTCGCCCTCGTCAAACTCGTGATTGCCGACCATGTAAGCATCAGGCCGTAAGGCGTTGATTACCTTCATGTCGGTTTCGCCCTTGTACAGGCTGTAATAGAGGGTTCCGTTTAATTCCCCGCTCTGCAATAGCAAGGAATGATCGTTTCTATGTTCACGAATGAATGAAGATATGTAAGACATTCCGCCCAATTGCAGGCGCACCTTTTCTCCTTCTTGAGTGTCGTCATAGTTTAAATTCAGATCAAAGGTTTGGGGATCCAGATGCGAATGATGGTCATTCACGTGCAAAATCGTCAAATTAAAAGGTTCCGAGGCACGAGCCGTTGCAGGGCTGCTTAATGAAGCGAGCATCATAGCAGCTAAACCAAGCCCAAGCAAGTTTCTTTTCAACATAACTCTCTCCTTTAAGCTGATTTTTTATAAGGAGAGTTTACACGTCGAGGATTTTGATACGTTGCGTTATACGTTAAGATTATGTAAATAAAGAGGTTGGGACGAGCGCCCGTTACCGCTTTGACAGCGGGGCAGATAAATAGAGGCGTTTTTGGCGCCTATTTTGTCGAATTCGGCTGGGCGGGGTGAAGTAGCAGCCCAAAAGGCCGCTATTTCAGCGGGCGGCTTGAGAAATGCAGGGCATCCTTAGACTCATAGTAATGTTTCTTTCAGAGAATCCCATTTGTTTATAAAGTCGAACAGCATGATTATCTGCAAAAACTCCCAGACGAATCTCAGGATATCCTTCGGACTGCAGGTGCTCAATGGCACTTTTCATTAAGTGTTTAGAGATGCCTTTTCCTCTATACTCTTGAGTTACATATAATTCGTATATAAAGCCAATCATCTCATCGGTGAATTGGTCTTTGATTGAACCTATTAGAATCCATCCCATCAAATTATCTTTTTCTGCAGCTATTAAGTAGTAGCGGCCCCTCTCCAAAAGTGGCTCAACGAGTCGCTTGATCCTTTCGTCTGTTGGTCTAACTCTGCCCAGTGTCCCTTCAAATAAGGCTTGTGGCGAGAGTTTCAAAATGCTTTCAAGCTCCACAATGTTTGGTTTTCTGATTTCCATAGATATGATGTACTCTCCTGAATAATATAACAAAATAGGGGTTAATCCCCCTCTACACTTTATGTCCGCTAAGACATCTTCAACTATTAGTCTTTCCTAACCCGCAATTAGTTTTTCTAACCAACAACGACAAGGGGTCTCGATCATTTCCTTACTGCCGATACGGGTCCTGCCAATCATTATTTTTTCAGAAACTTAATCCAAGGATGCTCGCCATAAACGATCCTTAACGAACCTTGAAGCCACCGCCTTTGTTCAAAATCCAACCGGGAGAAAGTATTCTCAAAATCAACGTCATCTTTCGGTCTCGCACCTTTTGATTTGTAAAGCAATGTAATTTCCGGACGAAGGTAAGGAATTCCATTAGTTGTTTTCATGATAGCTTTAGACAATTCTCTTCGAATTCTAGGATCTCTGCGATAAACCCATTCTTTACCTTCAAGCTCATTAAGAAGAATCTCTATCTTTTCGTTTAATCGTTCTGCATACGTTTCATGTATAGGTAATTCTAACCTTTCATCTACTCCCCAGGGTTCAATTTTCCCACCGACAACCTTCTTGAATTCCCATCCAGACAAGTATTCAAGAATACTTATTTGGTCGTTTCTAAACACAACAATTTCAATGTCACTATGCTCTCTTGTAGTTTTGCCAAGAAAGAGGTCTATCGCCCAACCTCCAGCAATTGCCCAAGGCTTATTAAACCCCTTCATGGTTGTAAATACGGAAGCATAAGGTTCTATTGAAAACACCTCCTATACGTCATCCGATGTCTTTCACATTTACAACGCCAACACCATGTCATTTTCAAAGTTGTTACTCTAAATCTCTTGATGACATATCAGCAAGAGATTTGGTCTCCAAAGGCTTTATAGGTCGAACTTTACAGTAAATACAAGAGGAGTCTCTACACGGAGCAGGCAACCATTTGTTACAGGAGGGACAGAACTCGTTATCGTACTTGTCGTAATAGATAATGTTTTCCTCATCAAGATATCTATATTGGTTGAACTAAAAAATTGGCGTGAGGGAGGGATATGAGATGGTTTCGGAGATACGTTGCCGACGTCCACAATTGTATATATATCAGAGTTTACATCTTTAACGGGAAAATCTCCCGTTAATGTACCGCTCCTGGCGCTTCTATCGGATTTAGCTGGAAAAACTCCATCTATTTCGCGGCCTTTTTGTCGATATACCCATTTTCAGGCGAATTAACGGGAGGTTCTCCAGCTAATTTGCCTCTACAGCAGCATACGCGCCAAATTAACGGGAATATTTCCTTTTAATTCAAATGAGCTGCAGGTGAAGAGTGCGAAAAGATGCAAATCTGCAGGAATTTAGACCGATCCACGAGGGTATGCGAAAAAAGATGCAAATCTGCAGGTATTTCTAGCGATTTTAGAGAATCAAGCCGCTTTCGCCGAAAATTCCTGCAGAATCGCAGGAATTTTAAAATTTTTGCTCTGAACAGGAAAAAAACATGCAGATATGCAGGAATTCTTGTTAGTCAAATTTGCCTGACGCTGCCCTAGCCGGCAACCAATAGTAACTTCTCTTTTATTATCTAACCAACAACGACACGCTCTCCACATGGCTCGTCTGCGGGAACATATCGACCGGCTGCACCCATTCGAGCTTGTAGCCGCCGTCCGTCAGCACCTTGCAGTCCTTTGCCAGCGTGGACGGATTGCAGGAAACGTAGACGAAACGCTTCGGTTTCGTACGGAGCACGGCTTCAAGGAAGCGAGGATCGAGCCCGGTCCGCGGCGGATCGGCGACGATGACGTCGGGCGAGAAGCCGGCCTTCACCCAGCGCGGAAGGAGCTCTTCCGCCAAGCCTTCATGGAAGGCCGCATTGCCGCGCCCGTTCCGCTCGGCGTTCGCCTTGGCGTCCGCGACGGCCTCGGGGATCGCCTCGACCCCGCGCACCTCGCGCGCGTACGGGGCGAGCCAGAGGCCGATCGTGCCGGTGCCGCAATAGGCGTCGACGACCGTCTCGCGGCCGGTCAGTCCGGCTGCCGCGCGCACCGACTCGTACAGCTTCACCGTTTGCAACGGGTTCAGCTGAAAAAACGCGCGGGGCGACAAGGTGAAATCCAGGTCGCCGAGCGACTCCTGGATATGGTCCTCGCCCCAGAGGATGAACGTTTTGTTGCCGAACACGAGCGACGTGTTCTTCGGATTGACGTTCATCGCGATGCCGGTCAGCTCCGGGATGGCCAGCCGGAGCTCCTTGATCAGCTGCTCGCGCTGCGGCAGCTTGTCGCTTGCGGTCACCAGCGTGATTTGCAGCTGGCCGGACTGGAAGCCCCAGCGGACGACGAGAGTCCGTACCAGGCCTTGCCCGCCTTTTTCCCGGTAAACGGGAATCTTCAGCCGTTCCAGCACGTTCCGCGCCCGGTCGACCGCTTCATTGATCTTTGGATGCTGGATGGGACAGCCGGTGATATCGACCAGACGATGCGAGTCCAGGCCGTACAGCCCCGCGATCATCCCTTCCTCCTGCATCCCCAGCTGAAGCTGGGCTTTGTTGCGATACCCCCACGGGTGGTCCATGCCGAGGATCGGCTTCATCTTCACCTGCTCCATCCCCGCGTACCGCGAAAAAGCTTCGCGAACGAGGTCCTCCTTGCCCTTAAGCTGTCCTTCATAAGAAAGATGCTGAATCTGGCAGCCGCCGCAGATGCCGAATACCGGGCAAGGAGCCTCGACCCGGTACGGGGAGCGCTTCTCGATCTCCAGGATTTGGGCGGTGATGAACTTGGGTTCCACCCGGGTCACCTCGGCCTTAATCACCTCATCCGGCAGCGCGCCCCCGATAAATACCGCTTTCCGCCGGTAATACCCGACGCCTTCGCCGTTGATCCCGAGCCGTTTGACGGTCACGACGATCCGGTCGCCGGCCTTGAGCTCTTCCGCGGATTCGCGGTTCGCTACCCGGGGGGCCGTCTTTTGACCGGGACCGCCTGGGCCGCCGTGCGAGCCCGCTTTTCCCGAACCGGGTGCCTTGGAGCCCGCTTTCTTTGTATGCTTAAACGTTTTTTCGTGCTTGGTTTGATTTTGATTTTTCATAAAATAGCCGCTTCTCCATCCGTTATTATAATCCGACTCTACTATACCACGGAGATTGGGGTCGAGTACAAGCAAGCAGCGCCCTGAGACCTTAGCTAACTAATACGTTCTCCCGAATTCTAGAGTTGCCTCCGCATCATGCTATACCCCTCTTTTTTGCGCATGGCGTTATAATGGTAAGTATGGACCGGAACGGAGCGCATCATGTAAGGATCTCCAGCCCGGATGCGGGCCGGCGTGTTGCCCATTGCCGCTCGGCCCGGTAAACTAAACTTATGGAAGAAATACGTCCTGTTCAAAGGATCAAGGAGTTTATGTTATGAATACGCAAACCTCCCGTTTGGAACAAGCGCAGCAACTGCTGCAAAAATATTACGGGTACCCCGATTTTCGCGAAGGCCAGCGGAAAATCGTCGCCAGTGTCCTGGAAGGGACCGACACGCTGGGAATTATGCCGACCGGAGGCGGGAAATCGATCTGTTACCAGATCCCCGCTTTGCTGCTGCCGGGGCTGACCCTGGTGGTGTCCCCGCTGATCTCGCTGATGAAGGACCAGGTGGACGCGCTGGTGACGATGGGGATCCCGGCCGCTTACATCAACAGTTCCTTGTCCGGGAAAGAAGTGAACGACCGCATTCGCGCAGCCAAACGCGGCGAAATAAAGCTGCTGTACGTGGCGCCGGAACGCCTCGAGCTCGATTGGTTCCGCGAGGAAATGAGCGCCCTGACGATCTCCTGCGTCGCCGTCGATGAGGCGCACTGCGTCTCGCAGTGGGGGCATGACTTCCGGACGAGCTATCTCGCGGTATCGCCATTTGTCAACGGCCTGCCGCGGCGGCCGATTCTCGCCGCCTTTACGGCAACCGCAACGCCCCAAGTCATGGACGATATGATCCGCCTTCTGAAGCTGGATCAACCGTCCGTGTTCGTGACGGGGCTCGGCCGGGACAATCTGGCCATGTCGGTGCTGCGCGGCGAGAACAAGCGCGAATTCATTATGAATTACGCGGAAACTCACGGGCATCAGCCCGGCATCATTTATGCGGCGACCCGCAAAGAGGTCGACGATCTATACAACCGTCTGCGGGAGAACGGAATTCCCGCGGGACGCTACCATGCCGGCCTGTCCGACCGGGAACGCGAGGAAAGCCAGGAGGCGTTCCTTTACGACGATATCCGGGTCATGGTCGCCACCAACGCTTTCGGCATGGGGATCGACAAGTCGAATGTCCGTTGGGTCATCCATTACAATATGCCGAAGAATATGGAGGCCTATGTCCAGGAAGCGGGGCGTGCCGGCCGGGACGGCGAGCCGAGCGAATGCATTCTGCTGTTCAGCCCGCAAGACATCATGACGCAGAAGTTTTTGATCGAGCAAAATCCGCAGGACGAGGACCGGAAACGCAACGAGTACCGCAAGCTCCAGCAAATGGTGGAGTACTGTTATTCCACCAGCTGTCTGCGTTTTGCCATGCTCGATTATTTCGGCGAAGTTCACGACCGCAAGCCTTGCGGCATCTGCAGCTCCTGCCGGGACGAGCGCGAGCTGGTCGACCTTACAGTGGACGCGCAGATCGTATTTTCCTGCATTCACCGGATGCGGGAGCGCTTCGGCGTTTCGCTCGTATCGTCGGTGCTGAAAGGTTCGCAGAACAAAAAGGTGCTGCAATATCGGTTTGATCAATTGCCCACTTACGGCATGATGCGCCGCAAAACGGAGCGGGAGATCTCCGAGCTGATCAACCTGTTTATCGCCGAGGGGTATTTGGCGCTGTCGGAAGGGCAGTACCCGGTGGTCCGGCTTCAGCCCCTGGCCGCCGACGTGCTCCGCGGTCAGCACCAGGTGATGATGCGCGCGCCGGAGCCGACTGCGGCGAAGGGCCAGAAGACGGGCGGCTCCCGGCGCCGCGGTTCGGGTTACGACGACGGGCCGTCGGCCGTCAATGAAACGGTCTTTGAGCAGTTGCGCCTGATCCGCCGGGATTTGGCGGAGAAGGAGCGGGTGCCCTCCTACATTATTTTCAACGATGCGACTTTGCGTGAAATGAGCCTGGTTTGCCCGACTAGGGAAGAGGAGATGCTGAAAATCAAGGGTGTCGGTGAAGTGAAATTTCGTAAATACGGCGCGCCGTTTCTGGAATTTTTTCAAAATATGGAATAGGGTTGTGAGCGATGAAAGTCATCTTAGCTACGTTAAACGCCAAATATATTCACACCTCGCTGGCGATCCGGCTCCTGAAGGCCTACAGCGGTAACCGGTTCGATATCGACCTGGCCGAGTACACGATTAAGGATCCGGTCCTGAATATCGTATCGGATTTGTACCAGAAGCGCCCGGACGTGGTCGGATTCTCGTGTTACATTTGGAATATCGAAGAGACGATCAAGGTGGTGGAGCTGCTCCGCAAAGTGCTGCCGGATACCGCGATCGTGCTCGGCGGACCGGAAGTGTCCTATGATACGGAATATTGGATGCGGCGGATCCCCAGCGTCGATTTTATCGTAATGGGCGACGGCGAGGAGACGTTCCACCATCTCCTGGAGGAGCTGGCGGGCGACCGGAAGTTCCACTTCGTGTTCGGCGCGGCTTACCGGAAGGACGGGGAAATCCGGCTCAATCCGCCGCGGCCGAAATCGGATCTGAACACGCTGCCGTCCCCGCACCGCTTTCCCGAGGACATTCCGCATCTGGGCAAGCGGATCGTGTATTTCGAGACCAGCCGGGGCTGTCCGTTCAGCTGTCAATTTTGCCTGTCCAGCATTGAGGTGGGGGTTCGCTATTATGATATCGAGCGCGTCAAGTCGGACATTTTGTATCTGATTTCCCACGGAGCGAAGACGATCAAGTTTCTGGACCGTACATTTAACATTAACCGCAGCTATGCGATGGAGATGTTCGAGTTTCTTATTCAAAACCACGGCGGATGCGTCTTTCAGTTCGAAATCACGGCGGACATTATGCGGCCAGAGGTCCTGGATTATTTGGCCGAAAACGCCCCGCCGGGGATTTTCCGCTTTGAAATCGGGGTCCAATCGACGAACGATCCGACGAACGAGCTCGTTAAACGCCGTCAAAATTTCACCAAACTGAAGCGTACGGTGACAAAAATCAAAGAGAGCGGCAAAATCGACCAGCATCTCGATCTGATCGCCGGACTCCCGGAAGAAGATTACGCGACGTTCCGCAAAACGTTCAATGACGTCTTCGCCATGCGGCCGGAGGAGCTGCAGCTCGGTTTTCTCAAGATGCTGCGCGGCACGGGGCTGCGGAACGACGCCGTCAAGTACAATTACATTTATATGGACCATGCGCCTTACGAAATTTTGGGCAACGACATTTTGCCCTTTTCCGATATCGTCCGGTTGAAGCGGCTCGAGGATGTGCTGGAGAAATACTGGAACGATCACCGGATGGACCATACGATGGAGTATCTGATTACCTCGGAGTTTGACTCTCCGTTCGATTTTTTCCAGGAGTTCGGCGACTTCTGGGAAAGCCGGGGATGGCAGCGCATCGGCCATCAACTGGAGGACCTGTTTACGCGGCTGCATGAATTTTTGGGCTGCCGGGGGATGAAGGAGCCGGAAATCGTGCTGGGCTTGATGAAGCTGGATTATTATTTGCAGCATAAATACAAACCGCGGAAAATCTGGTGGGAAGACCGGCTGGACAAGGACCGCCGGACCGCGATTTTCAAACGGCTCGCCGAACGTCCGCAGAGCGTTTCCGCCGCGTTTGCCGCTCACGGGTTTAACGAACGGGAACTTCAGAAGAACGCGGTCGTGGACGAGCTGCCTTTTTCACTGCAGGCCGTACTGGACGGGACGCAAGATTCCCCGGAGGGACAGGGCGGTTCCCTGCTGATCGTGGTCTACCAGCAGGAGCCGGCAGCGGACAAACCGCTGTTTTACACAGCGCCGTTACAGCTGTCCCCGGCTCAACGTTGAAAGGAGCGATAGTCCCATGTTCACCATTTTGATTGTGGAAGACGATCCGAAAATTACCGCGATGCTTTCCGCTCAAATCGAGAAGTACGGGTATCGCGCCGAACAGGTATCCGATTTCAGCCGGGTGCTGGAACGGTTTACGGAAAGCGGGGCGGATCTGGTCATGCTGGATGTGAATTTGCCGAACTTCGACGGATTTTATTGGTGCCGGCAAATCCGCTCCGTATCGACCTGTCCGATTCTGTTCATCTCCGCCCGGGACAGCGGGATGGACCAGATCATGGCGCTTGAGAACGGGGCGGATGACTACATCACCAAGCCCTTTTCATATGAAGTGGTGATGGCTAAAATCCGCAGCCACCTGCGGAGAGCCTACGGCACTTATGCCGCAAAACAAGAGGAACGAACCGTGGGCGGCGCCGGGCTGCTGCTGTACCCCGAACGGTTTACGGTCACGCGGGGAGATCAGGCGGTCGTGCTCACCCAGAAGGAAGCGGTCCTGCTTGAAGCGTTGATGGAGCGGGTGGGACGGGTCGTCACCCGGGAAAAACTGCTCGATCTGATGTGGCAGGACCATCATTTTATCGATGACAACACGCTGAACGTGTATGTGACGCGGATCCGGAAGAAGCTGAAAGAGCTGGGGCTGGAGGATGCCGTCGAGACGGTCAGGGGAGCGGGATACATGCTGCTGCCTTCCGTGGCGGGAGAAGCATGAGGCTTTTCTGGAAAGAACAGATTCCGCTTCTGCTCTTTTTGATCCCGCAGATGGTTCTGGTTCCTTTTCTGTATTGGCTTGCCGGGAGCCGGGAACTCGACATCGCGGTGTACGCGCTCCTGCTAAGCGTTACTTGTCTTCTGTTGTACTTGGGATACCAATACTTTAGCCGCCGCGAAGTATACCGCAAGCTTACGATTCCGCCCGGGAAACTGGAGGAGCTGATAGACCCTTCCGGCGAAACGCCGCTGGCCCTGGCGCTGGATTCCCGGATGGAGGCCGGTTACCGCCTGTTCCAGGAGGAATTGTACAAGTACCGCAGCCAGATGGAGACCAATACGGCGTTCACCAACCGTTGGGTCCATCAGATGAAAACGCCCTTATCCGTCATTCAACTCACCTTGGAAAATGAAAAAGAAGCGCTGCCCGAAAGCGTGCGCGAAAGCATTCAGGAAGAGCTGGACCGGCTGCGCGGCGGACTGGAGATGGCGCTGTACACGTCCCGGCTGGAACGGTTCGAAAGCGACTTCCGGGTGGATCGCGTCTCTTTGCGGGATGCCGTTAACCGTACGGTGGCGGCCCATCGGAGGCTGTTTATCCGGAAAGGGGTCTATCCGGTGATCGAAATCGGGGAAGAGGTCCAGGTGTATTCCGACGAGAAGTGGCTGGAATTCATCCTGGGGCAGATTGCGGTCAACGCCGTTAACTATTCGGCCGGCAAAGGGAACAAGGTGGAATTTACCGCCATGCGGCGGGGCAAAAAAGTGGTGTTGGAAATTGCCGATCATGGCGTGGGGATCCGAAAGGAAGATCTGCGCCGCGTCTTCGACCCTTATTTTACGGGAGAACAGGGCAGACAGTACCGGGAATCGACCGGGATGGGGCTTTACCTCGTCCGGGAGGTTTGCCGCCGTTTGGACCACAAAGTGGAGCTGGAGTCCACATGGGGAGAAGGGACTACGGTCAGGTTGATCTTTACCGCGGATCGGAAGTTGTAGCTGCAGATGCTGCCGTTGAGAAACGGGGCATCTTTTTTTTGCGAACAGAACCTTACAAATCGTTAAGACAGGGTTAAGAAAAATCGATGGCCCGAGCCGGAGGGATTGGATAAAGTAAAAACAAGGCTAGATGAAATGCCGCCCCCCGTACGCGTTGGGGGTGAGTGAAAGGAGAGAGTACTATGGATTTATTGCAAGTACGGGGCCTCGGCAAGGTGTATCCGGGCAAAATCGTAACGCGGGCCCTGCACGACATCCATTTGACGATTGAACAAGGGGAGTTTGTCGGAATTATGGGGCCCTCCGGCAGCGGAAAAACCACGTTGCTGAATCTGGTTTCGACGATCGACGCGCCCAGTACGGGAGAGGTGCTGATCAACGGCAAAAATCCGTTTGCGTTAAAAAGAAAAGAACTCGCAGCCTTCCGGCGCAGGGAGCTGGGGTTTGTGTTTCAGGATTTTAATCTGCTGGATACGTTGACGGTGGCGGAAAATATCGTGTTGCCGCTGACGCTTGACCGGAGGCCGCTCCGGGAGATGGAGAAGAAGCTGGAAAGAATCGCGGACAAGCTGGGGATTCGGGATATTCTCGGCAAAAGAATTTATGAGATTTCCGGAGGCCAGCGGCAGCGGGCCGCGATCGCCCGGGCTATGATCCCCGGCCCCTCGCTGCTGCTCGCGGACGAACCGACCGGCTCGCTCGATTCCAATGCCTCGCGGGCCGTTATGGAGCTGCTTGAAGGCATCAACCGGAGCGAGGGCACGACCATGATGCTGGTGAGCCATGATCCTTTGGCCGCAAGCTACTGTGACCGGGTGGTATTTATAAAGGACGGCATGCTGTCGAGCGAGATTCACCGGGGGGACAGCAGGCAGGCTTTCTTCCAGAAGATCATTGAAATGTTGTCCTTTTTGGGAGGGAACGCCCATGAGCTTTCTTCAATTCGCGTTTAACAATGTAGGGCGAAATGCGCGGGCCTATATCGCTTATTTTTTGAGCAGCGCCTTTATGGTGATGATTTTTTTCACATACGCGATGTTCATCTTCCACCCCGGCATCACCGGCTCGGAAATGGGGAGGATGACGCGGGTCGGCATGCAGGTCGCCGAATATATCATTTTCGTCTTCTCTTTTTTGTTCGTGCTTTACTCGATCAGCAGCTTTTTGAAGGCGCGGAGCAAGGAATTCGGCATTTTGACGATCCTGGGAGCGACTTCGGGAACGATTAACCGGCTGATTTTTCTGGAGAACATGATCATCGGTTTGTTGTCCGTTATTGTCGGGCTTGCCAGCGGCATGCTGTTGTCCAAGCTGTTTCTGCTGCTGGGCGCCAGCGTGACGGGGATGAACGGCCTTCCCTTTTATATGCCCTGGAAAGCGATGATCTTTACGACGGTGGCGTTCCTGCTGCTGTTTCTGTTTTTATCGGTGTTTACGCTGATATTTATACGTAAAAATCGGGTGCTCGAGCTCCTGAGCGGAAGCAGTAAACCGAAAAAAGAGCCCAAAACTTCCTGGCTGCTCGCATTGTTGGGCGTCGGCCTGCTTGCGGCTTCCGTAATGCTGCTGCAGCGCGGATCCAAAATCGGCGAGAAGGAGGTGATGCTCGCCGCGGTGACGGGAGTCGGAGGGACTTATTTTTTCTACACGCAAGTTGCGGTGTTTCTGATTAAGGTGGCTAAACGAAGCAAACGGATGCTATGGCGGGGCACGAATCTCATCTGGGTTTCGGAGATGGCGTATAAAATCAAGGATAACGCGAGGATGCTGTTCATGGTCACCGTCGCCACTTCCTTGGCCTGTATGAGCGTCGGGGTCATTTTATCGATCAATACCCAGATTGCCAAATTGTACGCCGGCGATCCCTTTGCGATAAATCTTAGCGTATACAACGAATCCGATCTGAAGAAAGACCTGGGATGGATTGAAGGTCAACTGAACAAAGAGGACATCCCGTATGAAACGGTTCGCACGGAGACGATTCAATCCTCTGTTTCGGGCGGAAATTGGGTGTACGTAGAGCTGGCTTCCTTGACGAATTACAACAAGTTGGCCGAGAAAGCCGGCGCAGCCCCGCTGGATCAGGAAATTCCGCAAGATCAAGGCGTGCTGCTGTATTCGGCGGACGATCCTCCGAAGGATTTATTGGGGCTGGAAGGGGAGACCGTCTCCCTGGAATCGCCGCTGTCCCATACGTTTAAGATTTCGGAAAAACGGCCGGCACGGCTCTTTGGCGCAGGCGGCGGCAAATCGCTGATTGTGCTGAACGATGCGGCTTATGATAAATTAAAACGGCAAATCCCTGAGGATGAGAGCGGGTGGCTCTCTTCCGACGTCCGCTTCCTGATTAAGGCATGGGATCGCCAGGGCGTACCCTCCCTGCAGGATCCGGAGGTCGCCATGACGGTCCGCTTGGTGGCGGAGAACAGGGAGAGATTGGATGACGGAGAGACGAAAAACTATCTGTCCGCCCGGGGAGACTCGTACGCGAACACCAAACAAGGGTTGTCCATGTTCATTTTCGTCGGCGTGTTTATCGCGGCCATTTTCTCCATCTCGTCGGCCAGTTTCCTGTATTTCAAGCTGTACAGCGAACTGAATCAGGACCGCCGGATGTATCATTCCCTTTCGAAAATCGGGCTGGCCGACCGCGAAATGAAGTTCGCGTCCGGTTTGCAGATCGCTCTGCTGTTTTTTGTGCCGATTCTGATTTCGGGCATCCAGACGATGGTGGTTCTGTCGCTGCTCGGCAGCGCCTTTAATTTAGGCGAAGTCACCGTTCCCGTGCTGGTGTCGACCGGTACCTTCCTGGCGGCTCAAGCCCTCTATTACGCGGTGGTCCGGTCCCGGTACATGATTCAACTCAAGCGTGTGATGGTTTAGTTTTTTGAAAAATCAGGGCCTGTGCCCAACTTGGAGGGAAGGCCCAGTCAAGCGCCGGGATACCGAATAGAATAGGGTGTACTTTAAACCAAAGGAGGAATCCATGTGAGCGGTGTTGGCGGTAATGTTGGAGGATACGGCGGCGGATATCCGGGGGGCATTTGGACATCTACCGGTGTGATTTTGGTATTGTTCATTCTGCTCGTCATCGTATCCAGAGCTTTCGTAGTATAAGCTAAGTTGAATAATCCCGCTTTGCCGTCAGGCATGGCGGGATTTCCTCTTTTCTGGGTCTTTGTGCCGGATGTCTTTACGGTTAATGACAGCGCGTTGATTTGCGTAGTAAACTATTTAAAGGTTAAGATTTTGTCATAGGTTGTATATATATGTCTATAAACAAGATGTCGGGAGAGGATCGAGGATGTCGAATCAGGATCAGCAGCAATCTCCGCCGCCCCGCGACGGGATCGACGCCGGCGAATTGCTGAATGCATTGGTAGCGATGAAAAAGGGAGACTTTACCTTCCGGATGCCTTACGACAAAACCGGTATCGCCGGAAAAGTGGCGGACACCTTTAACGAAATTATGGACATGCAGGAGAACCTTGCGGGCGAAATTCGAACGGTCGCCCAGGTCGTCGGCAAGGAAGGCAAGCTTTCCCGAAGATTCCAACATAAAAATACCGGCGGCGGCTGGGAAGTTATCGTAGAGTCGTTGAACGGTCTGGTCAGCGATCTTGTCCAGCCCACGACGGAAGTCGCCCGGGTGATCAACGCGGTCGCCCAGGGGGATTTGACCCAGAAAGTCGAAGTCGAATTCGAGGGCAGACCTTTGACCGGCGAGTATTTGCGGATGGCCAACAATATCAATATGATGGTCAATCAGCTCGGTACGTTCGCTTCGGAGGTGACCCGGGTCGCCCGGGAGGTCGGTACCGAGGGCAAGCTGGGCGGCCAGGCCGATGTGAAAGGCGTCTCGGGCACTTGGAAAGACTTGACTGACAGCGTTAATAATATGGCCGCGAATCTGACCGACCAGGTGCGCAATATCGCCGCGGTGACGACCGCCGTCGCCAACGGCGATTTGACGAAGCAGATTACGGTCAACGCGAAGGGCGAAATTCTGGAGCTCAAGGATACGATCAACACGATGGTGGACCAGCTCTCCATGTTTGCTTCGGAGGTGACCCGGGTGGCCCGGGAGGTCGGAACCGAGGGCAAGCTGGGCGGCCAGGCCGAAGTGAAGGGCGTCTCGGGAACGTGGAAGGATTTGACGGAAAGCGTCAACGACATGGCTTCGAACCTGACCGATCAGGTGCGCAACATCGCCGTCGTGACGACCGCCGTGGCCAACGGGGACCTGTCGAAGAAGATTACGGCCAACGTTCAGGGCGAGATTCTGGAACTGAAAAACACGATCAACACGATGGTGGATCAGTTGTCCACCTTTGCCTCCGAGGTCACGCGGGTGGCGCTGGAGGTCGGGACCGAAGGGATTCTCGGCGGGCAGGCCGAGGTGACCGGGGTGGCCGGGACGTGGCGGGATTTGACGGAAAGCGTCAATTATATGGCGTCCAATTTGACGAATCAGGTACGGAATATCGCGGAAGTCACGACCGCCGTCGCCAAAGGCGACTTATCCAAGCATATTACGGTGAATGCGAAGGGCGAGATCCTGGAGCTGAAAAATACGATCAACACCATGGTGGATCAGTTGTCTACCTTTGCTTCCGAGGTCACGCGGGTGGCCCGCGAGGTGGGAACGCTCGGCATTCTCGGCGGACAGGCCCAGGTTCGCGGCGTGGCCGGGACGTGGCGGGATTTGACGGAAAGCGTCAATTACATGGCCTCCAATTTAACGAACCAGGTACGGAACATCGCCGTCGTGACGACGGCGGTCGCCAACGGGGATCTGTCGAAGAAGATCACGGCCGACGTGCAGGGAGAAATTTTGGAGCTGAAAAATACGATCAACACGATGGTGGATCAACTGTCGACCTTTGCCTCCGAAGTGACCCGCGTGGCGCTGGAGGTCGGGACCGAAGGCCGGCTCGGCGGCCAGGCCGAGGTGAAGGGCGTAGGCGGCACGTGGAAGGATTTGACCGAGGGCGTCAACAATATGGCGCGAAATTTGACCGATCAGGTGCGCGGCATCGCGGAGGTTACGACCGCGGTGGCGAAGGGCGATCTGTCGAAGAAGATTACCGTCGATGCGAAAGGCGAGATCTTGGAGCTGAAGAACACCATGAACACGATGGTGGATCAGCTCAGCCTGTTCGCTTCCGAGGTGACGCGCGTCGCCCGCGAGGTGGGAACGGAAGGCAAGCTCGGGGCCCAAGCGGACGTGAAGGATGTGTCCGGGACCTGGAAAGACCTAACCGATACCGTAAACACGATGACCAGCAACCTGACGATCCAGATGCGCAATATCGCCGGTGTCACGACGGCGGTCGCGAATGGCGACTTGTCGAAGAAGATCACCGTCGATGTCAAAGGCGAATTGTTGGAACTGAAGAACACGATCAACACGATGGTGGATCAACTGAACTCCTTCGCCTCCGAAGTGACGCGGGTGGCCCGCGAAGTCGGCACGGACGGCAAGCTCGGCGGACAAGCGCAGGTTAACGGCGTCGGCGGGATATGGAAGGATCTGACCGACAACGTGAATATTATGGCCGCCAACCTGACGGATCAGGTCCGCGGCATCGCGAAGGTCGTCACGGCGGTGGCGAACGGCAATCTGGAGAAGAAGCTGACGGTGGAAGCGAAGGGTGAAATCGCGGAATTGACGGACACGATCAACAACATGATCGATACGCTGGCGACTTTCGCCGATCAGGTCACCACGGTGGCCCGCGAGGTGGGAGCGGAAGGCAAGCTCGGCGGCCAGGCGAACGTTCCGGGAGCGGCCGGGACGTGGCGGGATCTGACGGATAACGTTAACTACATGGCGAGCACGCTGACCTCGCAGGTCCGCGCCATCACCACCGTCGCCACCGCGGTGACAAAGGGAGATTTGTCCCGCAGCATCGATGTCGCCGCGGCCGGCGAAGTGGCCGTATTGAAGGATAACGTAAATGAAATGATCCGTAATCTCAAAGAGACGACCCGGATCAACACCGAGCAGGATTGGCTCAAGACGAATTTGGCCAAGTTCTCCCGTCTGCTGCAGGGCCAGCGTGATTTGTACGCGGTCTCCCGCATGATTTTGTCGGAGCTGGCTCCGCTTGTTTCCATGCAGCATGGAGTGATGTACATCAACGAGCAGATCGGCGGCGAGCCGACCTTGGTGCTGTTCGCCAGCTACGCTTACCAGCAGCGGAAGCATTTGTCCAATCAATTCAAGGCGGGCGAAGGGCTTGTCGGCCAATGCCTGATCGAGAAGCAGCGCATCCTGCTGACGAATGTGCCCGAGGATTACGTCGTGATCTCGTCGGGTCTCGGCGAGGCGGCTCCGTTGAATATCGTGCTGCTCCCGATCATTTTTGAGGATCAGGTGCTTGCGGTCCTGGAGCTTGCCAGTTTCCGCCGGTTTACCGCGATCGACCTCGACTTCCTTGACCAGTTGACGGAATCGATCGGCATCGTGATCAACACGATGCAGGCGAACCGCCGGACCGAAGAACTGCTTATGCAATCCCAATCCTTGACGGAGGAACTGCAGAACCAGCAGTTGGAACTGCAGAAAACGAACGAGGAGCTGGAGGAAAAAGCCCGGCTGCTCGTACTGCAGAAAGCCGAGGTCGAAAGCAAAAACAACGAGGTCGAAATCGCGAAACGCGTGCTGGAGGAGAAGGCGGAGCAGTTGGCCTTAACATCCCGCTATAAATCCGAATTTTTGGCCAATATGTCCCATGAACTGCGCACGCCGCTGAACTCCCTTCTTCTCCTGGCCGAGCAACTGGCGGAAAATCCCGACCGGAATCTGACGGATTCCCAAGTGAAATTCGCCCAGACGATCCAGGACGCGGGGACGGAGCTGCTGGAGCTCATCAATGACATTCTCGACCTGTCGAAGATCGAGTCGGGCACGGTGACCGCGGATTACAACGAGATTAAGCTGAAGGAAATCAAAGGAAGCCTGGAGCGAACCTTCCTCCATATGGCGGAACAGAAGCAGCTGGACTTCGCGGTCAAGCTGGACCGGAATCTTCCGGAAAGCCTGGTGACCGATCCGAAACGGCTGCAGCAAGTGCTGAAGAACTTGCTCTCCAACGCGTTCAAATTTACGGAGAAAGGCCAGGTTTTACTGCACGTCCGCAAAGCCGAGGACGGTTGGAGCGCCGGAAACGAGAAACTGAACCGGGCGAAGGAAGTCATTTGCTTCTCCGTCAGCGATACGGGGATCGGTATCCCTGTCGACAAACAGGCGATTATTTTCGAGGCGTTTCAGCAGGCCGACGGCAGCACGAGCCGGGAATACGGAGGAACCGGCCTGGGTCTCGCGATCTCCCGGGAGATCGCGACCCTGCTCGGCGGAGAAATTACGCTGTACAGCGTCGTGAACAAAGGCAGTGTCTTTAACTTGTATCTGCCGCTGTATACGGACATTCCGGGCCATGAGCCCGAGGAAGACGCCGAGACGGTCTCGGAGCCCGCTTCGGCCGCGCGTTATGTCCCGGAAGTCATCGACGTCTCGCCGCGAGAACCGAAGCGGTCCGGCGTGACGAAGGAAGAACGGGTGATCCGGGATGACCGGGATTCGATTCAGCCGGGGGATTCCGTATTTTTGATCGTGGAAGATGATGTGAAGTTTAACGAAATTCTTCTCGATGTGCTGCATAAAAAAGGGATCAAGGGAATTATCACCACCCGGGGAACCGGGGCTTTGGAGCTTGCCCAGAAGTATCGGCCGGATGCCATCACGCTGGATTTGCGGTTGAAGGATATGGATGGCTGGCTCATCATCGACCAGTTGAAAAACGATCTCAGCGTACGGCATATCCCGATTTGCGTTATTACGGTAGAGGACGATGAGATCGAGCTGCGGCAGAAAGGCGTCTACGAATACATCCGCAAACCGGTTTCCAATGAAGAGCTGGAGTCGAAGCTGGATCAACTGCGGGAGTTCTCAAACCGGGACACCCACCGGCTGTTGATCGTCATGAGCGACGAGGCGCGCCGGAAGGAATCGGTGGAGCTGCTGGATAACAACGACCTTGAAATTGTAGCTTGCGACACCGGCCGCAAGGCGCTAAATCAGTTGAAAGCGAAGAGGTTCGACGTCATCTTGATCGACAACGACCTGGGCGGCACGGATGTGTTCGGCTTGATTTACGATATTCACAAAAATATGCAGAACAAAGCCGTGCCGATCATCCTGAACCGGCAGCGGAAGTGGACGCCGGAGCAGGAAAACCAGCTCGAGGATCTGATGAAGTCCTCCGTGATCAAGGAGGTCAAGACTCCGGTGCAGATGATGGACGAAACCAGCTTGTACCTGCACCGGAAGGCGGAGAATCTGCCGGACGAATCGCGGCAAACGCTGGTGAAGCTGCATGAATCGGACGAGATGATCAAGTCGAAGCAGGTTCTTGTCGTCGATGACGATATCCGGAATATTTTTGCGCTGACCACGATTCTGGAACGGCACAATATGAAGGTGATTCCGGCCGAGAACGGGCAGGAGGCCATTCAGATTCTGGAGAATACCCCTTCGATCGAAATCGTGCTGATGGATATTATGATGCCGATCATGGACGGCTACGAAACGACACGGGCCATCCGGCAAAAGCCGGAGTTCCGGGATCTGCCGATTATCGCGCTGACGGCCAAGGCGATGAGCGGGGACCGGGAGGCCTGCCTGGAAGCCGGGGCATCCGACTACATCACGAAGCCGGTGAACAGCGCTCAACTGCTTTCGATGATCCGGAGCTGGCTGGACCAGCCTCAGGAGGAAGAAGGCAACGCCGCACCGGAGGATGCGGAAGGGGAGTAAGGGGAAGAGGAAGAGGAAGAGGAAGAGGAAGAGGAAGAGGAAGAGGAAGAGGAAGAGGAAGAGGAAGAGGAAGAGGAAGAGGTTGGCTCGTGAGTACGGCTGTCCCGTTTGTCTTGTGAAGACGAACGGGGCAGCTTTTTTAAGTGTGGATTTAGCCCGGGCAAACAAAAAAAGATGCAAAAGTGCAGGAATTTCCGCTCATTCTCTTTAACAAAAAGCAAAAGGATGCAAAAATGCAGGAATTTCCGGACGATTCTGAGAAACGGGCGTTTGCTGCCCAAAATGCCTGCAGATTTGCAGGTATTTATGAAATGGGGTTCAAATCGGGAAAAAAACCTGCAGATTTGCAGGAATTTACGTGTGTTGTTGAGTGGGACGGTTGGAGCGAGCGCCTTACTAGCGGGTTGGAAGCAAGTGGGGGATGATTTAAAGGGTAAGGGGGTACGCTACTGCAATCGTTGGCGCTGAATCCGGCCGCATGATTTCTCCAGCGTGGCGTATACGTCGGCATGCCGTACGCGTTTACACGGCGTATGCGTTGGCGTGTGCCCTGGCATGGCGTATGCGTTGGCGTGGCATATGCCATTGAATCACGCAGAAATTTGTCAGCGGCCAGCTCCACTTTAAAGTACCGAGGAATAAGCGTCTTTAGAGGCGCTATTTTGTCGAATTTGGCTCATCGGTATGAAATAGCGGACTTTTGGGCCCTTATTTTTTAGAAAAGCGGGTCAAAACCTGATTTTGGGGCCCGCATCAGAGTAATAAGGCCCTTTTTGGCCGCTATTTTGCCCCGGGAGACGAATCGGGCGCAAATAGCGCCCCAAATGGCCGCTATGCGGTGGGTGGCTTGCGGGGGGTTAGATCCAACTCGCCGCGCCGCTTCCTGGTGCCCCCTGTCAGTCGGGATTAGGTGACTACAATCCGGTCGGATCGCCATCGCGCACAAACAAAACAAAGCGACAAACAACAGGGAAAGTTCATCCGTTATTTGTCGCCATTTGTCGCCGCTGTGGTGGCGAAACCGGTCGATTGACGAGTCAAGCCGAGCCGGCTAAATTATGCCGAAGGCAAGTGCCTTTCAAGCCAAGCGAGCGCATCCGCGGTCACCTCGTCCCGGTTGATTTCGTTAAGCATTTCATGCCGGCCTTCCGGGTACAATTTGACTTCGAGATCTTCGATCCCCAGTTTCTTGTACAGGGCGATAAGACGGCCGACGCCTTTTCCGTTCAAGCCGACCGGATCGCGGTCGCCTCCGAACACGTATACGGGTTTGTCCCTGGGGATTTTCCGCATGAGCTCCGGCCGATGAATCTCGCGAAGCAATCCGAACAGTCCTTGGAAGAATCCGGCGCTGCAGATAAATCCGCAGAGCGGATTTTCGATGAACCGGTCGACCTCCCGCTGGTCGCGGGAAAGCCAATCGAATGGCGTGCGCATCGGCAGGAAAGCGCGATTAAAGCTACCGAACGAGAGCGCGTTGAGCAGCAGACTCGGGTGCTCCTGTCCCTGGAAGACCGCCTGCCACCGGGCCAGTTGCTGGCCGAAGGAGAGCATTCCCCGCGGCCCGTTGGTTCCCGAGAGGATGAAGCCGCTGTAAAGTTCCGGGGCGGTGTACATCGTCTTTTGCGTCAAAAAAGAGCCCATGCTGTGCCCCATCAGAAACAGGGGAAGATCGGGATGATCGTTCCTGGCGCCTCTGCCGACCTCGATCATATCCCGGACCATTCCGTTCAGGCCGTCGGGTCCCGGCCAGCCGAGCTGCCCCGGGTTCGCCGCCGTCCGCCCGTGTCCCCTGTGGTCGTTGGCGTACACGGCAAAGCCCGCTTGGGTCAGCGCCTCGGCAAACCGACGGTACCGTTCCGCCGTCTCGCTCATGCCGTGAGCGATCTGCAGCACGCCCCGGAGGCGAACGGAGGGGGCAGGGGTCCAAAGGTAGACGAACACCTGATGCCCCGCGTCATTGCCGAAGGTAAAGGTTTGCTGTTGCATTGGGTAGCACTTCCTTTAATGGAGTGATGGCTCAAAAAACTCGATTCGTTCCCCGTCCGGCCCGTTGAAAAAGAAGAACCGGCTGCCGTTAGGCAGAGAGCGGATTTCCGGGTCCAGCCCGGACAAGCCGAGGCGTGAAATCCGGGCGTATTCCTCTTCGATGTTCGCCACCGTAAAGGCGATATGATGGACTCTGCCTTCCCGTGGAAGCTCTTCCCCGTCACGGACATAAATCAGCTCCAACTCCACCGATTCCTGCCCCGGAAAGGTCAGAAAGGCCAGCCTCAGCGCTTCTCCGACCTCGCCGACAGTATGCAGGTGCCTGAGGCCGATCACGCGGACGTAAAATTCAATGGAATCTTCCAGGGCCGTAACCCGAATCCCAACATGCTCGATTTTTTTTACTGACATCGGAATCCCCCTATTGTTGTTGTTTTTTTTCGACGGCGATCAAATACGGAGCGGCCGGCTTCTGCGGCTGCCGGTACACGATCGCTTGCGCCGCCGCCTGCGGCAGGGCGGCCGCCCAGGATTCCACCGCCGCCGCTTCCTCATCGCCTCCCGCATGTCCCGGATATAACACGGCGGTCAGAATGCCTCGCGGCCGCAGCAGCCGGAGTGCCGCATCCAGAGCATGCAAAGTGCTGCTCGTCTGGGTAATGAGGGACGGATCCGCCCCCGCGGCGGGCAGAAAGCCCAAGTTGAACATGACGGCGCCCAGCTTGCCGCAAATATCGCCGGGCAGCGCCTGGGCCATCTCCGCGTGACTTTGCTGGAGCAAGGTCACCGCCGGAAGCAAGGCCGGCTCTTCCTTGAGCAGCCTGGCTTGCGTCAGGGCCAGGGCCTCGGCCTGGATATCGAAGGCGAATATCCGCCCGCGCGGGCCGCAGACCCTGGCGAGAAACAGCGTATCCGCCCCCGTTCCGGCCGTGGCGTCCACGGCGGCGTCGCCGGGCTGCAGCCGCTCGCCGACGAGTTTATGCGCAAAACTCAGCACCGAGAGAAATCCCATGACTATCCCCTCCAGTATTTTCCCTGCCAGGTGTCCCGGCGTTTCAGTTCATCGTCGATTCCGTTCAGGACTTCCCACTTGTTAAGGCTCCACATCGGCCCGATCAGCAAATCGCGCGGGGCATCGCCGGTAAGGCGGTGCACGATCATCTCGGGAGGCAAGAATTCGAGCGTATCGACGATAAGCTTGATATACTCGTCCTTTTCCAAAAAGCGCAGCAACCCGGCTTCATACTGTTTGACCATCGGGGTTTTGCGCATCAGATGAAGCAGGTGAATTTTGATGCCTTGCACATCCATATTCGCCACGGCGCGTCCGGTCTCAAGCATCATTTCGTGCGTTTCCTGCGGCAGCCCGTAAATAATGTGGGTGCAGACCCGGATATTGCGCCTGCGGAGCTTCTCCACGGCCTCCAGATAGCATTGCGTATCGTGCGCGCGGTTAATCAGTTCGGACGTGGATTCATGCACCGTTTGCAGGCCCATTTCCACCCAAAGATAGGTCCGTTCGTTCAACTCGGCCAAATAATCGACCACATCATCGGGAAGACAGTCGGGGCGCGTCGCGATCGACAAGCCTACAACCCCCGGCTGCTCCAGAATCGCTTCGTAATATTCCCTCAGCTCCTCGACGGGGGCGTACGTGTTCGTATAGGCCTGGAAATAGCCGATATATTTCGCGTTCGGCCACTTCAAATGCTGGCGGTCCCGAATTTTGTTGAATTGGGTCACCAGGTCGTCTCGCCGGCTTCCCGCAAAGTCGCCCGATCCCCGTGCGCTGCAGAACGTGCATCCGCCTTTGGCGATCGAACCGTCCCGGTTCGGACAAGTGAATCCGGCATCCAGCATGACTTTAAAGACCTTTTCCCCGAACTGTTTGCGCATCTCGGTGTTCCAGGTATGAAATCGTTTGTCGCCCCAAAGCATGGGGGGCGTTAATGGGGTGTTAATCATCTTTGCTCCTTTAATCCTATAAAGTCATAACGTTGTCAAAAAAATATGTTTTATGCCGTTAAATGCCCAAAATCCTTGAATTTAGCGGCTTCCCTAGCACTCATTGTATCAAAAATCATGAAAAAAAGGCATCCGGCCCGCCTTGTTTTCTTGCGATGAATTACAGATTATGTTATTTTAATTGTACCTAAACTACGTTTGGACCCCAATTCCAAAATATATCGAAGAAGGAATTCGCGAACCGTCTCCCCGGCGGTGCCGGATTCCTTTTTCATTTTTTTGCAGTGCTTCGTCATAATCCCTTTACTTTTAGATTGATCTTCGGCACAATATTTCAGTAATGGTTATAAAGCTATGGCAAAACATAAAGGCGGAGGAATGAGATGCGTTTACGCGGCAGAAAGGGAATCCGGGAGAATCTGGAGCAGCAGCAGGATCTGGTAGTTCTAAATCCCCGGGAGCATAAAGGAAAATGGTCGCAGTTGTTCGGCGATGACAGGCCTCTCCATATTGAATTGGGTATGGGCAAAGGCCAATTTGTCAGCGGGATGAGCTTCAAGCATCCGGACTGCAACTTTGTGGGCATGGATATGTATGATGAATTGATCCGCAGGGCCAGCGAAAAGGTGCGCAACATTTGGAGCGGCGAAAGCGGGGCCAATCCGCACAATGTCAGACTGGCTCTCGGCAACATAGAGTCGATTGAAGAATTTTTTGCACCGGGCGAGGTCTCGCGTATTTATTTGAATTTCAGCGACCCGTGGCCGAAGAAAAAGCATGCTCGGCGTAGGCTGACCCATCCGCGCTTCCTGGACAAATACCGCTCCTTATTGAATGAGGACGGGGAAATCCACTTTAAAACCGATTCCCGGGAGCTGTTTCAGTTTTCGCTTAATGCCTTTGCGGCTTGCGGGCTGCAGTTGAGCAACATATCGCTTAACCTGCACGGGGAAGGGATCAATGAGGAGCACGTGATGACCGAGTACGAAAGCAAGTTTGTGGGACAAGGGATGCCGATCTACCGCTGCGAAGTCAAGATAGGGGAAGCGGCTCTAGAACGTTATCACGCACATAAAATGGACGAGTTTTAATCGCCGTCCGCAAAGAAGGCCTCCGGAAATTCCGGAGGCCTTTTGCTTTTCTGCATGATGTTGATTGATTATTCCGCCAAAACCTTTTTGTCCTCGATCAGGTCCATGATAGCTTGTGCGCTTTGCAACGGATAATAGCTGGCGATATGGTCGAGCACTTCCTCACGGGTACGGACCACTTCTTCATAGTTGTTGGTGAGCCGTTTGATCCAGGCGGTGATGTCGTCGAGCGAGCCGATCGGGGTACCCCAGCCTTGGGAGGCGAAGTACTGCGAATTTTCTTCCTCCTGACCGGGAAGGGGCTTGTGAAACAGCATCGGAATTCCTTTGGCTAATCCTTCCGTGCAGGTCATGCCTCCCGGTTTCGTGATCAGCAGGTCGGAGACCTCCATCAGCTTGTCGATCTCCCTTGTAAAGCCTAGCAGATGGATATGCGGATGAATAAAGCGCGGGTCCTTCTTCATCTTCTCCAGAGATTTCGTATTGCTGCCGAAGCAGAAGATGATCTGAATCTGCTCACGATACGAGGCCAACAGGGAGTTGACCGCTTCATCCTTCATAAAACCCCAGCCACCGCCCATAACGAGCACGGTGGGCATATTTTTCAGGTTGAATTGGCTCCGGATATCCTCTTTCCGATGGCGTTCCCAAAAATTCGGATGAACCGGGATGCCTGTGATTCTTATTTTCTCCTCTTCCACGCCCCGTTCCAGCAGCTTTTGCTTGACCTGATCGGTGGAGACGAGGTAGCTGTTCACTTCCCGGCTGACCCAGGTTCCGTGGGCGTCATAATCAGTAATGACGGTGCAGAGCGGCACATCCAGCAGTTCAAGGCGCTTGATCCGCGATATGATCGCGCTGGGAATGGGATGGGTACACACAATCACATCCGGATGCAATTGACGGATAATCTGAATTGTACGCGTATAAAATATCCGATGTAAGGCAAGCGTCGTTAATCGGTTTAAGGATTTCTTATAATTGCTGCGGTACATCATGCGGACGAGCCGCGGCTGGGTGGACACCGTTTTCTTATAGGCGGTAATGATGATTGGCGCCACTCTAGGATTTAAAAAGCTTCCCAGTTCCAGTACTCTGGTCTGCACATGCGGCGCTACTTTTCGTAAACTGCTCGAGAGCGCATATGCCGCCTGGGTGTGACCGGCTCCAAACCCCTCAGACAAAAGCAAGACCCTTTGTTTTTGCACTTTAGTTTCACCTTTTCCTGCAAGGTTTTTCTACCAACTACAATATCCCCTTTACGTCCATAATGCAACCGTCCCGAGGGCTACGGAAGTCCCGATGACGGCCCCCGCAAGCACGTCGGAAGGATAGTGCAGCCCCAGATAAATGCGCGATATGGCCACGATTAAAGCCACGGGCCCGAGAACGAACGCAAGCGCCGGCATCGCCGCGATAAACGGCATGGTTACCGAAAATATGGCGGTCGTATGGCCGGAAGGAAAAGAGTGGTCCGTCAGCGGATTCCGAAAGGTGTTCGTCCCCGGGAGGGTCAGGTAGGGACGGACACGCGGGTATGTTTTTTTGGCAAGAGCGACCGGGAGGTGACTGATGGCCAAGGCGACACCCGCCTGAAGTCCCGTTTTGTTCCAAGGTTCCGGGGCTGCCAGCCAGATCAGCAAGGTGGCCAGGATCGTAAAGGTGGCTCCGCCCAGGTGGGTCAGATAGTACAGCCAGAAATTCAGAAAACTTCGGTGCAGCCGTCCGTTGATTCCCACGAACAGTTTCTGGTCCAGTCGTATCAGTTTTTGAAGCAATCGAGTCATAAAGATCCCTCCGCGCATGGTTTGCTGCAAGAAACCGGTCAAGTTGTTTGCTACATATTTTACATAATCCTCGCTCTTTATGGACAGGCGACGTTTTGTGTTAATATACCCTTTTTTTAAATTAATGTGAACGAAGCTGTGCCGTTGATTCAAATGATAGCAAAAAAGTTTAAAGAAAAATGAGTTATTGAGTAAACTTTTCTTTGCTTTTTTCGTTTGTATATTAGCTGCCTTTTTTTATATAAACGTTTACATATGAGAAAAAGGGGGGACTAAAGAAATAAAAACCGCAAAAACGGATGAAAATAAGAACAAAACGCACCGAATGCGGGAAGCGACGGTGTCTTGAGGGAATATAGAGTCACTACTGCCGGATTTTGCGGCCATCAGGTCTTACACCGGTTTGACAAATGGTGCAAAGTCATGGAAAATCGAAAAAGCGTTGAAAAGATTTTAGATTTTCAAAAAAGAAAAGCAATAAGGGTCATGAAAAACTCCGTACCAGATTTAGAGAAAAAAGACATGAAAATTTAAAGGAGTTAAAAGGGGGTACAGAGATCAATGTTGGACGCCATTATGATATCGCTGCAGGTTGTGCTTGCGGTGGTAGGGGTGTACCAGTTCGGTCTGGCGCTGTTTGGTTTGTACAAGAAAAAGAACAAGAAAACCTTTGCTCCGGCGAAATCCTTTGCCGTTCTCGTGGCGGCGCATAACGAGGAAAAGGTCGTCGGCGCTTTGATGGAAAACCTGAAAGAACTGAATTACCCGAAGGAACTGTACGATGTATTTGTCATCTGCGACAACTGCACGGACGGGACCGCCGACATTGTCAGAAGCCACGGCATGAACGCCTGCGTTCGTACGAATCCCAACCTTCGCGGTAAGGGATACGCCATCGAATGGATGCTGAAGCAGCTGTGGAAAATGCCGAGGCAGTATGACGCGGTCGTGATGTTTGACGCCGATAACTTGGCGCATCCGGACTTCCTGAATGAGATGAATAACGATCTCTGTTCCGGAGCACGGGTCATTCAAGGCTACATCGACACGAAAAACCCTGAGGACTCTTGGATTACGGCTTCCTACGGGATTTCCTATTGGTACTGCAACCGGTTGTGGCAGCTGTCCCGCCATAATTTGAAAATGGCTAACTTCCTCGGAGGGACGGGGATGTGCTTCGAAACCGAGCTCTTGAAAGAAATCGGATGGGGAGCCACCAGTCTGGTTGAGGATTTGGAATTTACGATGCGCTGCGTGGAACGCGGGATTTATCCGGTGTTTAACTACGACGCGAAACTTTTTGACGAAAAGCCGCTCACATTCAAAGCTTCCGCGCGTCAGCGCCTGCGCTGGATGCAGGGGCATTTCACGGTGGCTCGCCGGTATTTCTTTCCGCTTCTCTGGAAGAGCATCAAGGAACGGAATTTGGTCAAACTGGATATGGCCTTGTATGGGGTTAACGTCTACATCGTGCTCCTGACCTTCCTGCTGACCGCGTTTATCTGGGCGGACCAATCGCTGTTCGGCGGTCCAAATTTCGAAACGCTGTATGCCCATCTTCCGTTATGGCTCTCTTTTGTAGCGATCGGGGCCAACGTGTTTATCTTCCTGACGGCGATGATTCTGGAGAAGGTCAAATCGAAGAAAGTATACGCCTACCTGGTGCTGTTCCCGATTTACTTGGTATCGTGGTGGCCGATCACGTTTTACGCTTTCTTTACGCAGAACAACAAGCAGTGGAGCCATACGCAGCATACGCGGGTGGTACGCCTAGAAGAAGTACAAAGCAAACAAGGCTAATCTAAGGTAGCTCAAAATCCGGCTTTTGATCACGAAGTGATTCTTGCGAAGTCAAGTCGGCGTCGAATCTTGAATTCAACCGGCCCTTCCGGTGCTCACGTAGGCTTCTCCTACGCTCCGCTCCTCAGGTCCGGTTTCATCCAAGCTTCTCGGTGCTGAAAAACCGGATTTTGAGCTTTTTATTGAATGGGTAGCTCAAAATCCGGCTTTTGATCACGAAGTGGTTACTTGCGAAGTCAAGTCGGCATCGAATCTTGAATTCAACCGGCCCTTCCGGTGCTCACGTAGGCTCCTCCTACGCTCCGCTCCTCAGGTCCGGTTTCATCCAAGCTTCTCGGTGCTGAAAAACCGGATTTTGAGCTTTTTATTGAATGGGTAGCTCAAAATCCGGCTTTTGATCACGAAGTGGTTACTTGCGA